>NZ_JBHWBP010000529.1:0-3733 GCF_042735575.1 Streptomyces sp. NPDC059564
GGCCTCCCAACCGGGCCATCGCCGGGGCCGTGCGGGTGGGTGGGCCCCTCGGTGCGCCGCCCCCCACATCCAACCCCCCCCCCGCCCCCCCGGGGGGCCCCCGCCCCGACGGGAGACACCCCATGACAACGGACCACCCCACCGCGCCCCTCACCGGACAGGTGGCGCTCGTCATCGGCGGCGGCCGCGGCATCGGCGCCGCCGTGGCCGAGGCCTTCGCCCGGCAAGGAGCCCGGGTGGTCGCCGCCGACACCGACCGGCTGCCCTCCGCCTTCAACCACTACCGCTCGACCGCCGTCACCGGCCACACCGAGGCCGTCGGGCTGGCCGACCGGCTCACCGCCGAGGGCCTCGCCGTGACCGCCGCCGAGGTCGACGCCACCGACGAGGACGCCGTACGCCGCCTCTACGCGGGCATCGCCGAAGGCCCCGGCCGCCTCGACACGGTCGTCAACGCCTTCGGGGTCACCCACGTCAGCCCGGTGGAGACCATGGAACTCGCCGAGTTCCGGCACGTGGTGTCGGGCAACCTCGACGGGGTCTTCCTCTCCTCGCGGGCCGCCCTCCCGCTGCTGCGCGCCTCCGGCGGCGGCTCCATCGTCAACTTCTCCTCCGTCTCGGGACGTTCGGGCTTCTCCAAGGTGGCGCACTACTGCGCGGCCAAATTCGGCGTCATCGGCTTCACCGCCGCCCTCGCGCAGGAGGTCGCCAAGGAGAACATCCGCGTCAACGCCGTCTGCCCGGGCATCGTCCGGTCCAACATGTGGCGCTACCTCCTGTCGGAATTCGTCCGGCCAGGGGAGAGCGAGGACGAGTGCTGGGAGCGCATGCGCTCGATGGTCCCGCAGCGGGAGTTCCAGACGCCCGAGGACATCGCCGGACTCGTCCTGTACCTGGCCTCGGCGCCCCGGGTCACCGGCCAGGCGATCAGCGTCGACGGCGGGATGGCGGCGCCGTGACCCCCACCGCTCCCGTCACGGCGGTGCCACAGGGCCACGCCCTCCCCTTCGACGACCCGCGGTGGTCGTTCTCGGGCCCCGGCACGCTGCCGGTCCGCGACGCGTCCACCCTGGAGGTCCGCGCCGACCGGGGCGCCGACCTGTTCGCCATGCCCGGCTTCCACGAGGCCTCCGCCGTCCCGACGCTGGGCAGGACGCTCACGGGAGACCACACGGTGTGGACCCGGGTCGCCGTCACCGGCGGGGCGTTCGGCGACGCCGGAGGCATCGTCGTGCACGACGCCGACGGCTGGTTCAAGGTCTGCGTGGAACGGACCAGGGCGGGAGGCTGGGCGGTCGTCACCGTCGTCTCCCGCCCGGCGTCCGACGAGGCCGTGGGGCCGGCCCTGGCCGGCCCGGCCGCCGAGCTGCTGGTGACCCGGGAGGGCGGACGCCACGCGGTGTTCTGCCGCGAGGAACCGGACGGGCCCTGGCGGTTCGTCCGTACGTTCCTCGGGCCCGCGCGGGGCGGCGTACGGCTCGGACTCTTCGTGCAGGCGCCGTTCTCCGACGCGTGCACGGCGGTCTTCAGCGGAGCCCGCCGGGCCGCCGTCGCCCTGGCCGACCGGCGGTGAGCGCCACCACGGCCGGGACCGACCTGGTCATGTTCTGGAACCTGTACGAGGCCGGCATCGAGCGGCTCGCCGGCCGGGACGAGCGCTGGCAGGCCCAGTGCGCCCTGGTCGGCGCGCTGCGCCCGCGGGTCCTGCTCACCACGGAGGGCTGGGGCTGGCACCGGGACGACGGGGCGCTCTTCGAGGACGCCAAGGCCGCCTTCGGCATGGACGGCGAACTGTTCACCGCGAAGACCGGCTGCCACCAGGCCGTCTTCTGGCAGCGCGACATCGAGCCGGTCGCCGCCGAGCGACCCCCGCCCGAGCTGACGCACTGGCACGGCCACGGCCTGGCCACCCTGCGGCTGCCCGGCTGGACGACGCCCCTGCGGTTCCTGGTGGCCCACCTCGACCCGTTCAGCCCGACCGGACGGCGGATCGAGTCGGACCACCTGCGCCGCCACGCCGACCCCTCCCTCGCGCCGCTGGTGGTGGGCATGGACGCCAACAGCCTGCCGCCCGGCGACCCGGAACCGGACTGGAGCCTCGTACCCCGCCACCGCAGGGCCGACCATCTCCTCGACGGGACCGGCCGCTCCGACCGGGCACCGCTGCGGCGCCTCCTCGGGGACCCCCGCGATCCCCTCCTCGTGGACGCGGGCGCCCACCTGGGAGACCGCTCGCCCACCTTCGGCACCCTGCCGCCGGGGGAGGCGGAGCGCCGCATCGACCTGCTCCTGCTGTCCCCGTCCCTGCTCCCCGGACTGGTCTCCTACGCGTCCCCCGACCCGTGGCCCGAACGGCACGGCGGCCGCCCGCCCGCCTCCGACCACCGGCCCGTCACGATCCGGCTCCGCCGCCGGTGACGCCCGCACACACCCGTACTGCCCCGAAAGGCGGTGAACACCCCGTGCGACCGACCGGACCGTACGGCGGCGGCCACCACGACGCCGTGATCTTCGACCTGGACGGCACCCTGGTGGACTCGGTCCGTCCCGACTTCCTCGCCTGCGACGCCCTGTTCGCGGAGCACGGCCACCGGCTGCCGCACGAACTGTGGGCCCGCGAGGTCTGCGGCCGGCCCGAGGGCTATCCGCGGCTGTTCTCCCGGCTGCGCGCCCTGTGCGGCGGCGGCGCGGCGCCCGACGACGTCCTCCTGCGGCGGCTGGAGGCGCTGTGGGAGGTCTACATGACGCCCGACCACGTCCGGCTGCTGCCGGGGGTGCCCCGAGCCCTGGAACGGGCCCGGGCCGCCGGGCTGCGCCTGGCGGTGGCCTCGTCCTCGGACGGCCGCTGGGTACGCCGGTGGCTGCGGCACCACGGCATCGGCCGGTACTTCGACGCCGTCGTCACCGGCGACGACGTGACCCGCCGCAAACCGGACCCCGAGGCGTACCTGACGGCGGCCGCGGCCCTGGCGGCCGACCCCGGCCGCTGCGTGGCCGTCGAGGACTCGCTCACCGGTGTCGCGGCCGCGCGGGCCGCCGGCATGACCGTCGTGGCGGTGCCCACCGCCCTGACCCGGAGCCTGGACTACGGGTCCGCCGACCGGATCGTGCCCGACCTGTCGGCCGTGGAATTCACCGGGCCGACCACATTAATTCCGTGAAAGGTTTTGAGGTGCCGTGATGATCGAGAACATTCAGGAATCCGTTTCCATGCTGTCGCGGCGTGAGCGCGAGGTCCTCGTGCACATGGCCGACGGGCACACCTACTGCACCATCGCCCGCCGCATGGGCCTGAGCGTCCACACCGTCGACACCTACCTGCGGCGCATCCGCGTGAAGACCGGAGCGACGACCCGCGTCCAGATGGCGTTCCTCGCCATGTGCGCGGCGCAGCCGGCCGCCCCCGCCCCCCTGCAGGTCCCGGAATCCCGTGACTTGGCGGCGTGAGAGGCCCCCGGCAAAGTAATACACATCAGCGGCGAACGGAAAGCGAGAACCGCGAGCCGCACACCACGCGAAACATTTCCGTCCCACGAAAAAGGAGATTCCCCATGAAGAAGATCGAGCTCTCCGCGAAGCCCGTCCAGGCCCGCACCATCAAGGTCCACTTCCAGCGCTGATCCGCCGGGAATTCTGATCGGGGGCCGGGGCACCCGGCCCCCGATCGACCGTTACCGAGGCACGATGGAGGTTCCAGGCATGACTTCCGCACAACCGGTCGTCGATCTGATGC
>NZ_JBHWBP010000530.1:0-3727 GCF_042735575.1 Streptomyces sp. NPDC059564
CCGCGTGCGGTGCGCCCCGTAGGCGGGGGCTCGCGCCCCGGAGGTGTCGGCCCCCGGGGCGGTCGGTGGGCGGGGTGGCGTCAGCCGCCCAGCTCCTGGTGACGGGCGGCGTGCGCGGCGGCGCCGGCCTCCGTCAGCGAGCCGAACAGGCGCAGCCGGGAGAAGCCGCCGTCCGGGAAGATGTCGATGCGCACGTGGGTGCCGGCCACCGGGGCGTCCAGCACGAAGCGGTGGTTGGTGTCGGGCTGCAGGCGGGTGCGCGGCAGGAACTCCGTCCACTCGCCCTCCTCGCCGGTCTTGACGGACAGCGAGGCCCAGCCGGCCGAGTTGCCCTTGAGGTAGGCGGTGTCGATCTCGACGGCGCGGATCTCGGACTCGGCTACCAGCTGGTAGCGGATCCAGTCGTTGCCGTTGTCGCGGCGGCGGGCGGTCTCCCAGCCGTCGTCCATCTTGCGGGAGCGGCCCGGGTTGATGGTGTTGGCCGGCGGGGAGTAGAAGCGGTTCGACGCGTCCTCGACCGAGCCGCCGTTCTCCAGGGCGACGACGTCGAAGGTGCCGAGCGCGGCGAGCCACTTCGGGTCGGGGCGGACCTCGCCGTAGACGCGGATGCGGGCGACGCCGCCGTCCGGGTGCTGGTTGAGGCGCAGGTGCGTGAAGCGCTGCTCGACGTCCACCGCGTAGCCGTTGGCCGCGTGGCCGCCGACGGGGGTGCGCTCGACGAGGGTCGTCCACTTGACGTCGTCGGACAGCAGCTCCTCGGCGGTCGGGGAGCCGGCGACCGAGGCGGCCTGGACCGATACGGCCTGCGGCATGTTGCCGCGGAAGTGCGCGGTGTCGACGACGATGCCGCGGATGACGCCGGGGGCGCCGAGGCGGATCAGGGCGTAGTCGTGGTCCTCGGGGGTCGGCCAGGGCTGCTCGGCGGAGACGCCGCGGCGGCGACGGGTCTCCCAGCCGTCCATGACCTTGCCCTTGTGGCCGAAGTGCTCGGGGTCGAAGTGCGGGGCCTCGGCGATGAGGAGGTTCTCGCGCTCGGCGAAGAACTCGTCGTTGGCGGCGATGACACCGGCGCCCAGCTCACGGGCGGCGAGGTTCGCGTACTGGGTGAAGGGGAAGTCCGCGGTGCGGTAGTCCGCGTACGGGTCTCCGCCCCCGTACGGGTTCGCGTTACCGGTGAAGGAAGCAATCGCCACTGTCAGTTCTGCCTTTCAAGGAGGAGGCCCGTGGGCTCGGTCGGGGTGCCGTGGTCGGCGATCCGCGTACCGCGCAGCCAGGTGGACTTCACGACGCCGTGCAGGGTCTTGCCCGCGTACGCCGTGATCTGGTTGCGGTGGTACAGGTGGGCCGGGTCCACGGTGAAGGTCTCTTCGGGGGCCAGGACGGCGAAGTCGGCGTCGCGGCCGGCCTCGATGGCGCCCTTGGCGGTGAGTCCGGCGAGGGCGGCCGGGGCGGTGGACATCCAGCGCGCGACCTCTTCGAGGGTGCGACCGCGCCTCCTCGCCTCGGTCCAGATGGCCGGCAGGCCGAGCTGGAGGGAGGAGATGCCGCCCCAGGCGGTGGCGAAGTCGCCGGTCTTCAGGTCCGCGGTGGAGGGCGAGTGGTCGGAGACGATGCAGTCGATGGTGCCGTCGGCGAGCGCGTCCCACAGCAGGTCCTGGTTGGCGGCCTCGCGGATCGGCGGGCAGCACTTGAACTCGGTGGCGCCGTCCGGGACTTCCTCGGCGGTGAGGGTGAGGAAGTGCGGGCAGGACTCGACGGTGATCGCGACGCCCTCGTCCTTGGCGGCGGCGATCAGGGGCAGCGCGTCGGAGGAGGACAGGTGCAGGACGTGCACGCGGGCGCCCAGCCGCTTCGCCTGGTCGATCAGGTTCTGGATCGCGGTGTTCTCGGCGTCCTTGGGACGGGAGGCGAGGAAGTCCGCGTACTTGGGGCCCGGGTTCTGCGGGGCCGCCTCCAGGTGGTGCGGGTCCTCGGCGTGCACGATCATCAGGCCGCCGAAGCCGGTGATCTCGGCGAGGGAGGCGGCCAGCCGTTCCTGGTCCAGCTCGGGGAACTCCTCGACGCCGGAGGGCGACAGGAAGCACTTGAAGCCGTAGACGCCGGCGTCGTGCAGGGGGCGCAGGTCCTTGACGTTGTCGGGCAGGGCGCCGCCCCAGAAGCCGACGTCCACGTGCGCCTTGGTGCGGGCGACCTCCTGCTTGACGCGGAGGTTGTCGACCGTGGTGGTCGGCGGGAGGGAGTTGAGCGGCATGTCGAGGATGGTGGTGATGCCGCCCGCCGCGGCGGCGCGGGTGGCCGTCCAGAAGCCCTCCCACTCGGTGCGGCCGGGGTCGTTGACGTGCACGTGGGTGTCCACCAGGCCGGGGAGCAGGACGTCGTCGCCGAAGTCCTCCAGCCGGGCTCCGGCCGGTACCTCGGCCTCGTACGCCAGCACGGCCGCGATCTTCCCGTCGGCGACGGCCACCGAGGCGGCGCGCGTCCCCTCGGGGGTGATCACGCGCGTCGAGCGCAGTACCAGTTCCACAGCCGCGTCGGCCACCAGAACCTCCCCATCTACTTCCACAGAGCGAAATTCAACGTTCTGTTGACGGAGTCTTCACCCCGATCCGGGGCCAGTCAAGAGTCGCCGGACGGACCACCCAGCCGCTTCCACCGCAATTGGATGTTTCCACAGGATGGAATTAAGATTTCACTATCCAGAATGTAGCTACCACCACGGATACCGGACCGGTAACTTCCCGAGGACGTCCACCACCCGGACAAACCGCCTCTGACCGGCGGAGACGGCAGGGCCCCGGCTCTAGGGCCGGCGCCGACCGACCGGTAGGCTGCTTCCTTGCCTGCCAGCACCGAAAGGACCGCGCCGTGCCGACGTCCAGCGCCAGCACCACCGACGCTTCCGCCAAGCCCACCGCCGCCAGCGGTGGCGTCCAGTCCCTTGAGCGCGCCTTCGATCTGCTCGAACGCATGGCCGACGCCGGGGGCGAAGTCGGCCTCAGCGAGCTCTCCGCCGCCAGCGGTCTGCCGCTGCCGACCATCCACCGCCTGATGCGGACCCTCGTCGCCTGCGGCTACGTCCGCCAGCAGCCCAACCGACGGTACTCCCTCGGCCCCCGGCTGATCCGCCTCGGCGAATCCGCCTCGCGGCTCCTGGGCACCTGGGCCCGCCCGTACCTGGCCCGCCTCGTCGAGGAGACCGGCGAGACGGCGAACATGGCCCTGCTCGACGGCGACGAGATCGTCTACGTCGCCCAGGTGCCGTCCAAGCACTCCATGCGCATGTTCACCGAGGTCGGCCGCCGCGTGCTGCCGCACTCCACCGGCGTGGGCAAGGCGCTGCTCGCGTACACGCCCGCCGACGAGGTACGCGCCCTGCTGGCCCGCACCGGGATGCCGGCCGCGACCGAGAAGACCATCACCACGCCCGAGGGCTTCCTGGAGGCCCTGGAGCAGGTCCGCAAGACGGGCTACGCGGTCGACGACAACGAGCAGGAAATAGGAGTCCGCTGCCTCGCCGTGTCGGTGCCGAACTCGCCGACCGCCGCCGCGATCTCCATCTCGGGCCCGGCCGGCCGCGTCACCGAGGCCGTCGCCGAGTCCTTCGTACCGATCCTCCAGGGGGTGGCCGCCGAGCTGTCGGTGGCCCTCCAGAGCCAGAACCCGGCCTGACCGGCACACCTCCCGCCGGCAGGCGACGTCACGAAGGCCCCGGTGCCCCTCTTGCGAG
>NZ_JBHWBP010000531.1:0-3725 GCF_042735575.1 Streptomyces sp. NPDC059564
CGCCCCGCTTCCCGTTCGCGCCCCCCCCCCCCCCCCCCCCGGCCCCGCCCCGGGGCCTCCCCCCCCCGGGGGGCCGGTGGGGGTGGAGGTGGGGGCGGGGTCAGAGCAGTCCGTCGCGCTCCAGGCCCGTGCAGCAGGTGTCCGTGATCAGGCGGGTGACCACGTACGGGTCCACGTTCGCGTTCGGGCGGCGGTCCTCGATGTATCCCTTGCCGTCCTTCTCCACCTGCCACGGGATGCGGACCGACGCGCCGCGGTCGGAGACCCCGTAGCTGAACTCGTTCCACGGGGCCGTCTCGTGCAGGCCCGTCAGGCGCTCGTCGATGCCCGCGCCGTAGTTCTTGACGTGGTCCAGCGGCTTGCTGCCCTCGCCCAGCGCCTCGCAGGCGGTGATGATCGCGCGGTAGTCCTCGCGCATCGCCTTCGTCGAGAAGTTGGTGTGCGCGCCCGCGCCGTTCCAGTCGCCCTTCACCGGCTTCGGGTTCAGGGTCGCGGAGACGTTGAAGTCCTCCGCCGTGCGGTACAGCAGCCAGCGCGCGATCCACAGCTGGTCGGAGACCTCCAGCGGGCCGACCGGGCCGACCTGGAACTCCCACTGGCCGGGCATGACCTCGGCGTTGATGCCGGAGATGGACAGGCCCGCGGCCAGGCAGTGGTCGAGGTGCTTCTCGACGATGTCGCGGCCGAAGATCTCGTCGGAGCCGACACCGCAGTAGTAGCCGCCCTGTGCCGCCGGGAAGCCGTTGACCGGGAAGCCGAGCGGGCGCGAACCGTCGAAGAAGGTGTACTCCTGCTCGATGCCGAAGATCGGCTCCTGCGCGGCGAACCGCTCGGCGACGGGACGCAGCAGCGCGCGCGTGTTCGACTCGTGCGGGGTCATGTCGATGTTGAGGACCTCGCACAGCACGAGGACGTGCGAGCCGCCGCGGATCGGGTCCGGGCAGGAGAACACCGGCTGGAGCACGCGGTCGGAGGCGTGGCCCTCGGCCTGGTTGGTGCTCGAACCGTCGAAGCCCCAGATCGGCAGCGCCTCGCCCTCCGCCAGGATCTTGGTCTTGGAGCGAAGCTTCGCCGTCGGCTCGGTGCCGTCGATCCAGATGTACTCAGCCTTGTAGCTCACGGGCCCCATCCTGACTCTGCGGTGCTGCACCCTGCGGTGCCGCGGATCGCCACGGTGTTGACCGCAGCGTGCCCGGTGGCGATTTCTCATCCGTTGCCCGGCTGTGAACCCCGTGTTACCGAGGTTTACACCGCAGGTCGGGTGGGTTGTGCGGGTCGGCGGCTGCACACCCGTCCGAGTGGGGCAGACTGAGCGGGTGAGCATTTCGTACGATTTGAACTCCGCGGACGAGCGGCCCGAAGGCGTTTCCGGCCGCCCCCGTCCCCGCGTCGGCCTGCTGGGAACCGGCCCCTGGGCCCGCCGCACCCACGCCCCCGCCCTCGCCGCGCACGCCGGCTCCGAGTTCGTCGGAGTGTGGGGCCGCCGCCCCGAAGCGGCGGCCGCGCTGGCCGGCGAGTACGGCGTGAAGGTGTACGAAGACCCCGACGCGCTGTTCGCGGACTGTGACGCCGTGGCCTTCGCCCTGCCGCCGGACGTCCAGGCCCCGCTCGCCGTGCGGGCGGCCGCCGCCGGATGCCACCTGCTGCTCGACAAGCCCGTCGCGACCACCGTCGAGGACGCCCGCGCCGTGGCCGCCGCCGCCACCCGGCACGGCGTCGCCTCCGTCGTCTTCCTCACCCTCCGCTTCGCCGAGCCGACCGCCGGGTGGGTGACGGAACAGGCCGCGCGGACCGGGTGGTTCACCGCCTCCGCGCACTGGCTCGGCGCCGTCTTCCCGCCCGACGGAGCGCCCAGCGCGTACGCCGACTCGCCCTGGCGCAAGGCCAAGGGCGGCCTGTGGGACGTCGGCCCGCACGCGCTGTCCGTACTGATCCCGGTGCTGGGCGACGTCACCGCCGTCACCGCCTCCCGGGGCCCCTCCGACCTGGTCCAGCTGGCCCTGCGGCACGCCTCGGGCGCGGCCAGCACCGCCGTGCTCAGCCTGGGCGCGCCGCGCGCGGCCGCCGGGGTGGGGCTGGAACTGCGCGGTGCCGAGGGCGTCTTCGGGCTGCCCGACTGGGGCGACGTACCGGGTGCCTACGGCCGAGCCCTGGACGCCCTCCTCACCGCCGCCCGCACCGGCGTCCCGGACCCGCGCGACGCGGAGTTCGGGGCCCGGCTGACGGAGATCCTGGCGGAGGCGGAGGGGCAGCTGGCGGGATAGCGGGGGCGCCGCCCGCTTCCCGGCCCCTGTCGGCCGCTACTTGATCAGGGCGTTGGCCACGATGATGGCCAGGCCGATGGTGGCGTCCGCGAGGCCGATGAGCAGCGCCGAGCCGAGCCGGTAGCCGACCCGGATCGCGATGAAGGCCCCCCAGGCGAAGAGCAGCGCGGTGTTCAGGCCGAGCCCGACGGCCGTGACCCCGTACGACTCCCAGTGCGCGAGCCCGGCGATCAGCAGCAGGAGCACGGTGGGCAGGGTGGCCACGATCATGGGCCACTCGTGCCACAGGGCCCGGGAGAGCACCCGCCACCGGTGCGCGGCGGAGCCGGCCTGGTGGGTGGTCATGTGGTGCGAGTACCCGTGCGCGAGGGCGGCGGTGGCGGCGGTGACCAGGACCCAGCTGGCGTCGTAGAAGG
Source organism: Streptomyces sp. NPDC059564 (assembly GCF_042735575.1). NCBI lineage: Bacteria > Bacillati > Actinomycetota > Actinomycetes > Kitasatosporales > Streptomycetaceae > Streptomyces > Streptomyces sp. NPDC059564. The sequence continues at coordinate 2,681 of NZ_JBHWBP010000531.1, forward strand.
GGGTGTACTCCCCGCCCTTCTGGTCCAGCGCGGCCAGCAGCCCGCTGGCGAGCACGGTCCCGTACACCCCGCCGAACATCCAGTCGGCCCCGCGCCGCGGCGGCGGAATCGGATGCCCCCCGGCGGTCCGCGGCGGCACGGCGGCGGTCGGCGGCTGCTGCTGGTCGGTCACGGCTCGGGTTCCTTTGGTGCGGCTTGTGCGGTTTGTTCCTTTTCGGTACGTACTCACCCTACGGGGGGCCGGGTGCGGGCGGGGTGAAGGGGCCTCGGGCGGCTAGGCGGTGCGGGACAGGGCTTCACGTACGGCCTCGGGGGTGCGGGCGACGAGGGCCGTGCCGTCCTCGGCGGTGATGATCGGGCGCTGGATCAGCTTGGGGTGGGCGGCCAGGTGGGCGATCCAGGCCTGCCGGGCGGCGTCCGTCGCCTCGCGGGGCAGGTCCCGCACGCCGGTCTCCTTCGCCAGGGGGTCGGAGGTGCGCGTGATGTCCCAGGGTTCCAGCCCGAGGCGGCCCAGCACCTCGCGGATCTCGGCCTCGGAGGGCACGTCCTCCAGGTAGCGGCGCACCGTGTACTCGGCGCCCTCCGCGTCCAGCAGGGTCAGCGCGCCGCGGCACTTCGAACAGGCGGGATTGATCCAGATCTCCATGCCCGCCAGGGTAGCCAGACTCCGTCTGGCCAGGGGCTTTTGTCAGTGCCCCCCGGTAAAATCGAAGGAGAACGACAGGAAGCCAACTACCGTTTGGGAGGCTGTAGATGGCCGCTGCCGCGATCATTTCGATGCCCAAGAAGAAGCCGCTGCCCGCGGGCCTGCCCCGCGAGTGGTACGAGAGCCACAACCGCCGTCTCAAGGCGATGCGGCTGGCGATTTCCCTGCTCGACACGGGGACGTACGACGCCCGGCGCGCCACCAACCGCAAGATACGGACGATGGCGGTGCGGGTCGGCGTCCACCGGCCGTCGAACCTCACCTGCAAGATGGTCCGCGGCTTCATCGTCGCGAACGCGGGCTGAGGCACACGTGCGCCGACGGGCCGGCCGACTGTCC
>NZ_JBHWBP010000532.1:0-3713 GCF_042735575.1 Streptomyces sp. NPDC059564
TCAGTGCGGTCGAGGCCCGGATGATGAGCGACGTCGGCATCGGGGTGTTCCTCTCCGGCGGCCTTGATTCGGCGATCGTCACGGCGGTGGCCGCGAGGTACGCGGAGCGGAACCGGCAGCCGCTGCCGACGTTCGCCGTCGGGCTGGCGGACAGCTCCGACCTCGCGGCCGCACGGGTGGTCGCGGAGCACCTCGGCACCGAGCACCACGAGGTGGTGATGACGCCGGAGGACGCCGTGGCGGCGCTGCCGGGCGCGGTGCGCGCCATCGAGCACTTCGACCTGCACCTGGTGCGCAGCGCGGTGCCGAACCTGCTGCTCGCCGAGTACGCCGCCAAGAGGGTCCGTACGGTACTGACGGGGGAGGGCGCGGACGAACTCTTCGCCGGCTATCCCTCCTATCACGTGGCACCGTTCCTCGACCCGGACGCGCTGCAAGCGGAGCTGGTACGGGATGTGGAAGGGCTGCACCACCTGAACCTGCAACGCTGCGACCGCACCACGATGGCCTACGGGATGGAGGCGCGGGTGCCCTTCCTCGACCGGGACGTCATCGAGCTGGCGCTGTCGATTCCGCCGGAGCACAAGATGATCGGGCCCGGCATCGAGGAGAAGAAGCTGCTGCGCGACGCGTTCTCCGGATGGCTGCCGGAGGAGATCCTGCGGCGCGGCAAGCTCCAGTTCGGCCACGGCTCGGGGGCCAAGGACGTCCTGACGGCGGCGCTCATGCCGACGGCGTCCGACGGGGCCGTCGGCACAGGGGCACTGGACGAGGAGGCCGCGTTCTACGCCCTGTGGCATGCCGAGTTCGCCGGCATCAGTCCGGAACGGGCCCTGGGGCGGCCCGCCTGACACGCCTCAGCGAGTCGTCTCCGTCGAGCCGGCCACCTGGCTCCCCATCGAGGACGAAGCCAGACGGAAGGCCCGCAGGCTGCGCGCCCACACCGGGGAGCCGTCCCTCAGCGAGAGGAGGAGGGGGCACAGCTGGGCCGAGAAGTCGCGGCTGGCATCGGCGGGAATCAGCGAAGGAAGATTGTCGATGGCGATCACGTCCAGAGGGCGCTCGCCATCGCGCAGGCGCACCACCGGACTCTCCCAGTCGGTGGCCTTGTCGTAGACCGGCACCGCGTTGAACTCGGAAGCCACGTCGCATGTGACATCGCAGAGCACGGACAATCGGCGGGCAGGGTCGTCGAGACCGGCCTCTGTCAGGAAGGGGTGTACCGGCCGTACGGTGCCGATCGCGTTGACCAGGATGTCATGGGCGATCAGAGCGTGGTGGTCCAGTTCCTCGGTGTCGGCGCTGTCCCAACGAGTCGGATCGATGCCGGCCGTCTCGAGTGCGTCACACGCACCGCGGCCCGCTCGTCCGTGAGCGCCGATCACCACCGCCGTGGTGCCGAGGGCGGGGTTCCCGCGCCGGGACGCGCGCAACCCGGCGTCCAGTTCGTCTTTCGAGAACGAGGAGAGGGGCGGGGCCAGCAGGCCTCTTCGGTGGAGCACTGCCAGTGCGGCGCCGGCGTAGCCCGCCCAGTAGCCGAATGCGGCGAGTCGGCGGCCGTCCTCGTCGACCAGGTACTCCATGTCGAGCAGCGCGCCACCGCCGGCGGCGAAGCGCGCCAGCAGTCGGCGCGCCCCCACCTGTCCCTTGTAGGCGTGTCCGAAGAAGATGTGCCGGTTCCTCAAGGCGGAAGGCTCGCTGGGAAGTTCCTTGAGGCCGAGGACGTAGTACCCCTCAGGGCAGTTGACCCAGTCGGCTCGTGGGGCGACACGGCAACCGGCGGCGGCGTAGGCGACGGTGGGAAAGACGCGTTGTCCGGATTCCTCGACCGTCACTTCGATGCCGTGTTCCGTCAGTGTCCGGGCGTCGTCGGGCGTAATCGGGGCGCGTTGTTCGGTCGGCCGGGTTTCGTGCCGCATCCACAGTCTAGGCATTTCGGACATGGCGGGAGTTTGCGCTTCCGGGCGCCGGGCCTAACCGGACAGAAAATCGATTCATCCGTATGTGCGCCTCGCGCCTCGCCGTCCGGGCCGGTGGCCGCGATCCGGACCGGCTCCGCTGTCGATGTGCCGGGCGGCGGCGGACGCGGCCATCCGGGTGGGATCCGGCATTCCGTACGCGGTCCCGTACGGGTCGGGGGTGGATCATCTCCGGCAGAACCCTGTCCGTACGGCCCGGGGACGGCCACTGATGACTGTTCGTTCGAGGTGCGGGCGGCTGCCGACCGGCGTCCTGGTCCTGGCGGTCTTCCTCGGGGGCTTCCCGCCGGCGTCCGGGGCCGCGCCGGGCCCCTCCGCCCGGGTTCCGCGGGCGCTGAGGGTGCAGGTGCGCGCCGCGCTGCCGCACGACCGGGAGGCCTTCACCCAGGGTCTGGAACTGCACGACGGCCTGCTGTATGAGGGCACCGGGCTCACCGGCCGGTCCGCGGTGACCGCGGGCCCCGTCGGCGGGGAGCTCTCGCGCCGGGTGGCCTTGGGCGCGGAGTTCTTCGGCGAGGGCATCACCGTCGTGGGGGACCGGGTGTGGCAGCTGACCTGGCGCGAGGGCGTCGCCTTCGAACGGGACGCGCGCACGCTCGCCGAGCGGCGACGGGTGCGGTACGAGGGCGAGGGCTGGGGCCTGTGCGCGCAGCCGGACCGGCTGGTGATGAGCGACGGATCGTCCACCCTCCTCTTCCGTGACCCCTACGACTTCGGCAAGCGGGGCTCGGTGACGGTGACGGAGAACGGCCGCCCGCTCGAACGCCTCAACGAACTGGAGTGCGCCGCCGACGGCTCGGTCTACGCCAACGTGTGGCCGACCGACCGCATCGTGTGCATCGACCCGGCCTCCGGCGAGGTCACCGCGACCGTCGACGCCTCGGGCCTGCTCGGCCCCGCCGACCGGACCGAGGGCGTCGGCGTCCTCAACGGCATCGCCCATGTCCCGGGCACCGATGAGTACTTGGTCACCGGGAAGAACTGGCCACGGATGTTCCGGGTGACCTTCGTGCCCGCCTGAGCGGCGGCCGCCGCTTATCTGCCGATGTGATCAACCGCTTGTCCGGTGCGTGCGGGCCGGCGGGAGCGTGTCGCGGGGGCGTTGGGGGAGGAGCGGCGTGGTGTCGGTTGCGTTGAGTAACCGCATGTGTACTTTGCGCACACATTCGGCAAAGGCGGACTTCTGTTCGCTTCTTCGCTGTGAGGAAGGTTCATGGATCTCATTCGTCCCCTACGGGGGGTTGTGTGGCGTGCCCTGTGCACGACGACGGTGGCAGCGGTGGTGTGGGCGCCGACGCCGGCGTCGGCGCTGCCGGTGCAGGGCGCGGCGGTGGCCCGCGTGGTGCAGCCCGTACCGCCCGAGGAATCGCCCTGTCCGGGCGGGGAACCGAAGCCGTGCGGGGCTTCGGACCAGAACAACCAGCAGGCCAAGGGTGACTACGACGACGCCAAGGCGGAAAAGCGGAAAGCCGAGCAAGACGTGGCGGCATCCCGGCAGAAGGCCGAGGAGTGCCCGCCGGGCAACCAGGAATGCATGCAGAGGGTGACGCAGGGGGCGCCGGTGGCGAAGGCCGACTTCGACCAGAACCGAACGGACGTCAAGGCCCAGCAGGAGGCCATGCAGCCGACCGCCAACGTCGGTACGGCGACCCAGGGCGGCTGCGCGGAGTTCGCGGCGCTCCTCCCGGTGGATCCGGCGACCACCGTTTCCTACACCGGCATCTGCGGAAGGAT
>NZ_JBHWBP010000533.1:0-3697 GCF_042735575.1 Streptomyces sp. NPDC059564
AGGCGCGCGCGTCTTGCGCGGGCTCTCTTGTTTCCGGGCAGGCGGAAATGGTGCGCCGAGAACGGCGACATCTGGACCCCCCACGATCTGCCCACGATGTAAGACACACGTGTGGCAGGAAACTGACAAATAGCCAGCTGATTCTGTGGCCTGACGACCCGTAAAAGCCATAATCCGATATCCGGTGTGGGCTTTATCACTTTAGGCTCTGAATACTTCGGGCTAAAGCTGTTAAAAGGTGCTAAAACGGAATGGGTTTGCCCAGTTCGGAGGGGTGACCTTGTCGGCGTGATGGTTCATGCTCAGCTCGCGCAACCCGCACGCGAAAGGCTGCTGGGGAGCGGACCTTTCACGCTTCGAGCCCAGTGTCGAAGCTGTTTTCTGAGTGCCGAGGGCATTGTTGAGGTGTGCCCGAGGGGGGAGAAGTAGAGCCATGTCTGTCAGCGAATCCGTGGATGAAAGTCCGCCAACACCCGTGACAGAAAGCGGAGTTGAAGTCGCGCCTCCGACCCGATGCTGGTATCGGCGCCGCCGGGTCCAGGGTGGCGTGGCCGCCCTCCTGGCCGTCGCTGTTGCCGTACCTGTGGGCGTGCACCTGACCACCGGCGCGGACAAACCGGAGGCCACCTCCGCGGCGAAGAAGCCCTCTGGGCCGGTTGCCGCGCCCGAGGCGCGCCAGCTGGCCAAGGAGAGCGGCAAGGAGGTCGAGGTCACGGCCGAGGCCACCGCGCACACCAGCACCTGGGCGCAGCCAGGTGGGACGTTCAAGCTGCGGGTCTCGAGTGCGGCGACCCGGGCCAAGGTGGGCAACGAGTGGAAGCCCATCGACACCACCCTTCAGCGGGTGGAGGGCGGCTTCGCTCCCAAGGCTGTCAACGGGCGTGTCGTGTTCAGCGCCGGCAGCAAAGCATCGTCCGGTGATCCGGCACGTGCCTCGCGCGGCATCTCACGTGTGCCGCTGGTGACGCCTGCTGTTGTAAAGGCTGACGCTCCGGCTCCGGCCTGGACTGATCTGGTGCGGCTGACGCTCGACGGCCATGACCTGACCATTGCCTGGCCCGGGCCCCTGCCCGAACCCGTCGTCTCGGGTCCGCGGGCCCTGTACGAGAACGTGCGGCCGGGTATCGACCTGGTGATGACGGCTCAGGACGGCGGATACACCCACGTCCTGGTCGTGAAGGACAAGCAGGCCGCGGCCGATCCGTTGCTGGGCCAGCTGAACTACCGGCTGGCCTCTCCGGACCTGAGCTTCCACCTGGACGAGGAATCCCGCGCGGTGAGCGCGCAGGACGGCCAGGGTGCGGAGATAGCCGGTTCGCCGACTCCGTTCATGTGGGACTCGGCGGGCAAGGTGGCCGTCACCGAGGGCGAACCGCAGGCGAAGCCTGCGCCGGAGGCCAAGGACCACCCCACGCTCGCCCTGTCCGGCCTCAATGGTGCCGAGGGCAATCACGCGAAGGCTGCTGGCGCCGCGCTGTCGGCGGAGAACGTGCTGACGGTGACGCCGAACGCGCAGTTGCTGAACGACGCGGACACCGTCTACCCCGTCTTCATCGACCCCTCCTTCAAGGGCCACAAGCAGAACTGGACGACCTTCTACAAGCCCGAGGGCGGCTCCAGCTTCTGGAACGGCCAGAACTACAACAGCGGCAGCGGCACCCCCGAGGCCCGTGTCGGGTACGAGTCCACCACCGGTGGCACGTCGCGGGCGGCGTTCATCTTCGACTTCGGCAGCCAGCTCTACGGCTCCCAGATCCGCTCGGCGAACCTGCGTCTGCTGCAGACGTACTCCTGGGGCTGCACGGCGAGGGCCTTCGACGTCTACCACACCCCGCTGATCAACAGCTCCAGCACCTGGAACAACACGGACAACGGCACGTTCTGGGGCAAGCGGATCGCCGGAGCATCCACCGGATACGGCTACAACAGTTCCTGCCCCGACGCCTGGGTCGGCATCGACATCAAGTCCACTGTCGAGGAAGGCGCCCGCGGCGCCTGGCAGAACCTCACCCTGGGTCTACGCTCCCCGAACGAGAGTGATGCGAACTTCTGGAAGAAGTTCCAGGCGAACGGTGAGAGCGCCCCTTACGTCGAGGTCGAGTACAACAAGGCCCCCGATGAGCCCACCGTGGCCGGCATGGACACCGTCCCCGGCGGCCTGTGCGTTACGGACGCGCCGTTCACCAAGGTCGGCAAGTCGGACGTCATGTTCGAGGTCCAGGGCCGGGATGGTGACGGCAACCTGCGTGCCGTTCAGATGAGGATCTGGCGCGTGCGCGACGGCAAGGTGCTCTTCGACCAGGAGGTCACCCCCGACAGTTACGGCGTCGCCCGCACCACCCTGAAGTGGGAGCTGTTCACCCCGAGCGACACCTACTCCTGGGCGGCGGTCACCATCGACCACGACGGCGCACGCTCACCCGAAGGGCCGGCTGGTACCGACAAGCCGTGTTCGTTCACCGTGGACCACACCCAGCCGACCCAGCCGACCATCCGCTCGGACGACTTTCCCGCTCCCGGCCCCGACGGCGCGGAGTGGAGCAGGAACACGCTGGGGCCTGGCAAGATCACTGTCATCGCGGGTGGCACCAACGCGGCTGACATCCGTGAGTTCCAGTGGTCGCTGAACCACCCGGTCTATGACCAGAAGGCCGTGCCCGCCGCCGGGCAGGACACGGTCACCGTCGACGTGAACCCCGACAATGCCGGACCGAACCTGTTCTACGTCCGGATCGTCAACAAGGCCGGGAACATCTCCGATCCGTTCATCTACACCTTCTACGTCCGCCCCCGCCCCGGCCTCGACGGTGCGGGTGATGTCACCGGTGACGGCAAGGCCGACCTCCTGGCCATCGACGCCGCCGGCGACCTGCGTGTCTATCCCGCCGACGCCAGCGGCGACGTGGATGCCTGGATGCCCGCCGCCACTGACAACGGCAAACCCACACCCCCCGGCTACTGGAAGGACCCCAGCGGCAAGTCCGCGCTGATCGCGCACTCCACCGACTGGTACCCCGGCGACGGCATCACCGACCTCATCGCCCGCATGCCCGATGGCAAGCTCTACGTCTACCAAGGCGACGGCAACGGCCGCTTCGACATCAGCCGCCGCACCGAAATCCTCCTCCCCACCGGCGCACCCGACCCCGCCACACTCACCCAGATCGTCGTTGTCCCCGACATGAACGGCGACCACGCGGAGGACATCTTCGCCACCGCCGGTGACACCTTCTGGACCCTCACCGGATACAGCGGCGCCAGCGTCACCGAAGCCCGCCAGCTCTCCGCCACCAGCTGGACCAAACGCGACATCATCGATGTCCGCGACGTCACCGGCGACGGAGTCCCCGACCTCCTCTTCCGCGACGACGCCGACCCCAACCGTGGCCTCGCCCTGCGCCGCGGCAAGCCCGGCACCAACGGCGGCGCCGATATCAACTCACTCGCCCTCGCTGTCAACTCCGCCGACGGCAAGGACCTCACCTACGGCACCACCGGATGGGACAGTGCCACCTGGCCCCTCCTGCGCGGAACCCCAGACGTCAACAACGACGGGATCCCTGACCTCTACCTCACCCGCAACGACGGCACCCTCCACCTCTACTACGGAGGCCGCACCACCATCGCCAACGGCTGGCGCGTCGAAGAAGACGACTGGAACACCGCCCACACTCTCGGATAACCCGTACGACACAGG
>NZ_JBHWBP010000534.1:0-3687 GCF_042735575.1 Streptomyces sp. NPDC059564
TGGTGCCCGGGGCGGCCGCGCTGCCCCGGATCCTCGACATCCAGCGGGCCCTGCGCGCCCTCCAGCGGCACCGGCCGCCCGGCCCGCCCGCCCGTACCGTCCTCGACGAGACCGCCACCGCCGAGGCCAGCGCCCGCGCCCTGGGGCTGGTCATGCCGGTGCTGCGGCCGGAGAGCCGGCGCGAGGCGACCGTACGGCTGGTCATGGACGCCTCGCCCTCCATGGCGGTGTGGCAGGAGATGTTCGAGGAACTGCGGTCGGTCTGCGAGCGGCTGGGGGCCTTCCGGGACGTCCAGGCGCACTACCTGCACCGGCTGGCGGACGGCACGGCGGCCGTCGGACGCGGCCCCTCGCCCGGCGCCGCCCTGCGCTCCGGCGACCAGCTGCGCGACCCCACCGGACGGGCGCTGACCATCGTGGTCTCCGACTGCGCCGGGCCGGTGTGGCGGGAGGGCGAGGCGCAGCGGCTGCTCCACCGGTGGGCTCAGTGCTCGCCCTGCGCGATCGTGCAGCCCCTCCCGCAGCGGCTGTGGAGCCGCAGCTGGCTGCCCACCGAGCGCGGGGTGCTGGAGCGTGCCGAGGGGGGCGGCGGGGGCGGTGGCGGCGCTGGGATGAAGCTGAGGTTCCGGTCAGACCGGCCGCCGCGGCCCGGGCAGCGCACGGGCGGGCTCACCGTGCCCGTGCTGCCGCCCCACGCCACCGCCCTCGGGGCCTGGGCCCGGCTCGTCGCCGGACTCGGCACGGGCCCCGTACCGGCCGAGGTGGGCCGGGTCCTCGCCCGTCACCCCGCCGCCCCCGTCCCGCTGCCCCGGACCGCCCGGCCGCCGCGCGAGCTGGTGCGCCGCTTCCGTTCCTCCGCCGCGCCCGGCGCCGTACAGCTCGCCGTGTACCTGGCGGCGGCGCCGCTGACGCTGCCCGTGATGCGGCTCGTCCAGCGCACGATGCTGCCCGACTCGGAGCCGTCCGATCTGGCCGAGGTGCTGCTCAGCGGGCTGTTGCGGCGCAGCGGGGACGTCCCCGGGCAGTGGTACGAGTTCGTCCCCGGGGTGCAGGACGTGCTGCTGGGGCCGCTGGGGCGGGACGAGGCCGCGCTGGTGCTCAAGCACTGCTCGGAGTACGTACGGGCGCACTTCGGCCCGGGCGTGCGGAACTTTCCCGCGCTCGCCGTCTCCCAGCTGACCGGAGTCCCGGAGGCGGGCCCGGCGGAGGACGCGGGCCGGGTGCCGGGGGGACGGCTGCCGCAGGCGTTCGCGCACGTCTCGGCTCAGGTCGTACGCCGCTACCTGCCGGGCCCGCCGGAGGAGGACCCGGACGCGCCCGTGCCCGCCCCCGCCCCCGAGCCGGCCGCTCCCGCCGGGGGAGGCCGGGCGGCCGGGGTACGGGCGGCCCGCGACCGCCTCGCGGACGGCGACGCCCGGGCCCTGTACGAGGCCGTGGCCCTGCTGCGGCGGGCCGTGGCGGCCCCGGCCGGGCCGGGGGACCCGCCGGAGCAGGCCGAGACCGAACTGGCGGCGGCCCTGCTGCGGTTGTGGGCGGTCCAGCGCGACCCCGAGCTCCTGGACGAGGCCGAGCGGGCGGTGGCCGGGCTGCGGACCCCGCCCGCCGGGGCGGTCCGCGGCCGGGTCCTGTACGAGCGGGCGCTGGTGGCGGGGCCCGACCCGGAGCTGCTCGTCGCCGCCGACCGGGAGTTCGCCGCGGCGGGCGCCGCCGCTGCCGGGCCGGAGCTGCGGCGCGACTGCGCGGTGCGGCGGGCGCGGACCCTGATCCGGCTGAGCGCGCTGCGTGACGACCCGGGCCCGCTGCGGGAGGCCCGCGCCGCGCTGGAGGCCCTGGTCGCCCCGGCCCCGCACCCGGAGCTCTCCCTGGCCCTGGGCCGCGTCCTGCTGGCGTTGCTCCCCCACACCCCGAACCCCGCGGCCCGCACCCCCCTGGCCGAACAGGCCGCGGCCCACCTCACGGACGCCCTGACCGCCCTGCTCCGCCCGCCCGGCCCCAGAACCCCGGCCCCGGAGAGCGGCTCCGCTGCCGACCCGCATGGAGTCCCGGCCGACGGCCTGGTGGACGCCCCCGGGGCCGAGCCCCGGGGCGGTCCCCCCGATGCCCCGCGCACCGCCCCGACTCCCGAAGCGGGGACCACCTCCGGGGGTGGGCCGCGGGGTGGTTCGGGCGGTGGGCCGGAGGGTGGGCCGGAGGGTGGCCCGCGGGGCGGTTCGGGTGGTGGGCCGGAGGGTGGCCCCAGTGGTGGGCCGCGGCGAGGTTCGGGTGGTGGACCGGAGGGGGGCTCCACCAGCGGGCCGCGGGGGGATTCGGGTGCCGCGCCGCAGGTCGGATCCGGCAGTGGACCGGACGGCGGCCTTGCCGGTGGGCCGGAGGGCGGCTCCCGAGGCGGACCAGAGGATGGTTCGGGCGCCGCCCAGGAGGCCGCCTCAGGCGGCGGGTCGGAGGACGGCCCCAGCGGTGGCCCGCAGGGAAGTTCGGAGGGCCGCCTCGGCACCGGGCAGGAGGACGGCTTCGACGGTGGGGCGCGGGGCGGTTGGGGCGGTGGGCCCCAGCCTGGCCCGGGCACCACCCTGGACGTCGGCTTCGGTGGTGGTCCGGAGAGCGGCTCCCGCGGTGGATCGCAGGGCGGCCCCGGCAGCGCGGCGGAGGGCAGTTCGGTCCGTGGGCCGGAGAGCGGTTCGGCCAGCGCGCCGCAGGACGGTTCGGGCGATGGGGCGGCGGGTTTTGACGGTGGGCCACGGGGCGGCCCGGGCACCGCACGGGAGGGCGATTCCGGGGCCAGGCCGGAGGGCGGCTTCGGCGGTGGGCCGCGGGGTGGTTCGGGTGGTGGGGCGTAGGCTGGATTAGGCGCTGAGCCGCGGGGCGGTTCCAGCGGTGGACCGCAGGGCGGTTCGGCTGGTGGGTCGTACACCGGCCTGGGCGGCGGACCGGAGGGCGGTTCCGGGGTGGTGCCGGAGGGTGGCATCGGTGGTGGGTCGCGGGGTGGTTCGGGCGGCGGGCTGACGGGTGGCTCTGGTGGCGGGCCGCAGCGCGGTGCGGGCGGTGGGGCGCAGGTTGGTCCCGGCGCCGCACCGGAGGGCGGTTCCGGAGATGGGCCGGAGGGCGGCTCCCGTGGCGGCCCCGAGGGCAGTTCCGGTGGTGGGGTGCAGGGCGGGTCGGCGGGTGGTGCGCGGGTCGGCCCGGGGGCGGTCCCAGAGGGTCGGTCCGGCGGTGGGCCCGGGGACGGTTCCGGCAGTCGGGCGCGGGCCGGTTCGGGTGGCGGGGCGGAAGGGGGCTTCGGCGGTGTGCCGGAGCGGGGGGCCCAGGTGGCGGGGCCGGATTCGCCGGGCGGGCCGGAGCGGGCGGCCGGGCAGCCGGGCCGCCCGACCGTGGGCGCGGCCGATTCAGATCCGGGGGCCGTGTCCGGTGCCGTCCCGGGGGACGTGTCCGGGCGTCCCGTAGGCGGGGGCGGTACTTCCACGGCCGGCGCCGGGCCGGGTGCTGTTGCCGGCGGCCCCGCCGTCGGTGGTGGGGAGGGGGCGGGGGACGTGTCCGGGCGTCCCGTAGGCGGCGGTGCATCCGTGCCCGGTGCCGGGCTGGGCGCCGTGCTCGGCGGCGCCGCGGGCGGAGGTGGGGACGGCCCCGGGCACTCCGTAGGCGGCGGTGCTTCCGTGATCGGGCGGTCGGTGGACGGGGGCGGTGCTGGGC
>NZ_JBHWBP010000535.1:0-3686 GCF_042735575.1 Streptomyces sp. NPDC059564
GTCAAGCGGCTGCCCCACCAGCCGTCCCTTGATGTCGGTCCATATCCGGAACCGGTCCCCGGGCAGGGGCGGTTCCTCCGCCGCCGGGACCGTGCCCTGATGGCTGCTGCCGTCCGGCGCCGTCCACGAGGCCACGATCGGCGTCCGCCCCGGTGCCTGCCGCTGCGCGGCCGGATCCGCGGCCGCCCCGGCGACCGGTCCCGCTGCCGGGGAGACCACCACCGCCGGGACCAGGTACCGCTCGTGCCGCTGCTCCCGCGCGGCCCGCTGCAGCGTGCCGTCCACCTTCAATCCGGCGGCGCAGCCGACGGCCGGAGCCACCAGCAGGACGCACACGAGGGCCGCGAAGGCCACCCACGCCTCGAATCGATCCGTCGGCCGGCGCAGCGGATTGCGCCGCCAACGCCACACTCCCATTGCTGTCCGCACGGTCCGGCACCCCCTTGCCCCGTCTGCCTGCGCGTTCCAGCCTTCCGCATGTCCGGCGAACGCGCATTCCGGGATATGCGGGACGTGTGTCACCCGATCCGGTGCTCCTGATCGCGGTGGGTGCGCGCACGTCTTGCATGCTCCAACGGCCCCGCGTCGCCCGTTGGTTCCAGTGGACACCGGGAGCCCCTCGAAGGTGTCATTCCACCCGCCGTGGTCAGTGGCGTGCGGGGCTCGGCCGGTGCTGCGGGGTCGTCCGCGCTCACTCCAGCACGCGCACCTCGTCGCCCACCCGCACCGTGCCCAGGACCACCGGCACCAGCTGCCGCCCGAAGGCGAGCGACTTGCCGATCCGCCGGTGCGCGGCCAGCGTCTTCAGCGGTTCCCGCCCGCGCTCGGCCGTCTCCTGGTCGGTGGTGGTGACGATGCAGCGCCCGCACTCGCGCACGCCCCGGAAGACGGCGTCGCCGATCGCGATGCGCCGCCAGCCGTCCTCGGCCCAGGCCCCGGCCGGCCCGCCGACCACCACGTTCGGGCGGAACCGGTTCATGGGCAGCGGCCCCTCCAGCGGATGCTCGCCCCGGGCGATCAGCGCGTTGAGGGCGTCCAGTGAGGCGGAGGTGGTCAGGAGCAGCGGATACGCGTCGGCGAGACTCACCGTCTCGCCGGGCAGCGCGTAATCGGGGTCCACGGGCCGGCGTACGGCCGGGTCGTCGAGGTGGACCAGCCGCGCGGGCAGCCCCAGGTACGTACTGAACCAGTCGGCGGCGGCACTGGCCGCGACGACCGTGTCGATCTTCTTGCCGAACAGGACCACCGGCTCCAGCGGGCCCGGCTCGGGCACCTCCACGACCAGCTCCGCCATGCCCGGCCCGGACAGCAGGACGCGCCCGCCGTCCAGCGGGCGCGCCGAAGCCAACGCCAGCCGCGCCTGCTGGCGTTGGGTGATGACCGTGCCCGCCGTGTCGACCACCGCCCACCGGCGGTCACCGGACAGACCCCAGGGCTCCACGGCCACCTCGTCGGGAGCAGTCCCCGCTACCGACTTGACGGGGTGGACGTGGAGCGACTGGACGTACAAGTTCGACATGGAGCCATGGTGCCAGCCGCTCCTGCCGGAGCCCCAGCGCGTTTCGCGCAGGGCACAGTGCCCGGGGGCCGGGTCAGTAGCCGCGCCCCTGGTACTGGCGGCCGTACGGGTCCTCGTACGAGGGCACCTGCGCGGGCGTCGGCACCGGCCTCGGGGCCGCCGGGCGCATGGCCTCGTACCCGGTGCCGGTCGCGACCGGGCGGGGCTGCTGGGGCTGGGGCTGGGGAACGTACCCCGCGCGGGCCGCCATCGGCTGCTGCTGCGGGATGTACGGCGCGGGCGCGTGCTGCAGGGGCATCGGCATCTGCATCGGCTGCTGCTGAACGCCCTGCTGCGGGTATGCGTACCCGTACCCCGGGCCGCCCTGCTGCTGCGGCATCGAGGGCGCGGCCGGGAGGGCGGGCAGCGCGGACGGGAGGGCCGGCAGGTACCCACCGCTCGAGTAACCGGCACTGGGCGACTCGTAGGCGGCCGGAACGCGGATCGGGGCGATCTGCGGAGTGCCGCGTTCGGCGACGAGGGAGTCGTAGATGGGGGTGTCCGGGAAGGAGGGCGCGGAGTAGTAACCGCCGCCATAAGTGGAGCGGGGGGAGGTCATGGGACCTAAGTTAAGCCCACGACTTCACGGGGTCCATAGCGAGGTGCCGTCAACACCGCCCTGACCTGCATATTCGCAGGTCAGGGCCACAGCTTTCACTTGACGTTCACCTGCACGATTCGCCACTTGCACCCCGTCTTGTTCCTACTCGTACTCACCGGTTGGGTGTTGCACCTATCTGCCGCTGACAGAGCGTCACAATGCGGTGACCTCGGATGACGTTCCCTCAGCCGGTGCTCGGCCGGTGTCCGGCGGCCGGGATCCGGGCGTTTCAGACATCGGTGGGCCGGGCGTAGGTGCGCCCCTTCCAGGCGGCGCCGCGCCCCCGGTAGTGCTGGACGGCGGAGTCCACCGTCATCAGCAGGTACAGCAGCGCCGTAAGCGGAAGCAGCGGAGCGAGCACCGCGGGCTGGCGGTAGTGGCGCAGCATCGGCAGGTAGGTGCCGGCCATCAGCAGCCAGGCCAGACCCCCCGCCCAGGCCACCGCGGGCCGCCCGGCCGCGAGCCCCGCGAAGAGGGCGGCCGGCGGCACCAGGTAGACGAGGACCAGCCCGGCCACCGTCCCCGCCAGCAGCAGCGGCTGGTGGCGCAGCTGGGCGTACGCGCTGCGCGACACCATCCGCCACAGGTCCCCGAGCCGGGGGTACGGACGCACGCTGTCCACCCGCTCCGCCAGGCCCAGCCAGATCCGGCCGCCGGAACGCTGGACCGCGCGGGCGAGGGAGACGTCGTCGATGACGGCCTGCCGGATCGAGTCGGGGACGTCGGCGCGGACGGCGGCCGCGGTGCGCAGCAGCACGCAGCCGCCGGCCGCCGCGGCGGTCCGGGCGGCGGGGCGGTTGATCCGGCGGAAGGGGTACAGCTGGGCGAAGAAGTACACGAAGGCGGGTACGACGAGCCGCTCCCACGGGCTGACCACGCGCAGCCGTGCCATCTGGGAGACGAGGTCGAGCCCGGCGGTGGTGGCCGCGGCGACGAGTTCGCGGAGGCTGTCGGGCTCGTGCGCGATGTCGGCGTCCGTGAGCAGCAGGAACTCCGGCCCGGGGGCGCCGCCGTGGCCCGCGCTCCCGTTGACCTGGGTGAAGGCGTACGCGGCGCGGGCGTGGGCGATGCCGTGGCGCAGGGCCCACAGCTTGCCCGTCCACCCGGGCGGGGGGTCCCCGGGGGAGATCACGGTCAGGGGCAGGCCCGGCTGCTCGGCGGCCAGGCGCAGGGCGAGTACGGCGGTGCCGTCGGTGCTGCCGTCGTCCACGAGGACGATCGCGGCGTCGCCGGGGTAGTCCTGGGCGAGGAGGGAGGGAAGGCTGCGGGGCAGCACCTCGGCCTCGTCCCGGGCCGGGACGACGATGGCGACGGAGGGCCAGCGGGCGGGGGCGGTGCGCGGGGGGAGGCGGACGTCGGTGCGCCAGAACATGCCCTGGGCGAGGGTGAGCCAGAGCCAGGCGGCGAGGGAGGCGTAGGCGGCGATGAGGAGGCCCATCCCCGCAGTGTGCCGAACCACAGCCACCCGGGTCCCGCACCGCACCGCAAAGGACCCCCGCCGCCGGGCGGAGCGCAACTCCCGGGTGC
>NZ_JBHWBP010000536.1:0-3659 GCF_042735575.1 Streptomyces sp. NPDC059564
GGGTCATGGGGACGGTGGTGTGGTCGCCGAACTGGTGCTGGACCGGCCCAAGGCGATGAACGCCGTTTCCACGGAGATGGCGCGGTCCATCGGGGCCGCCTGTGCGGCGCTGGCCGCCGACGCCTCGGTACGGGTCGTCGTGCTCTCCTCCACGCACGAGCGGGCCTTCTGCGTGGGCGCCGACCTCAAGGAGCGCAACTCCTTCTCGGACGCCGAGCTGGTGCGCCAGCGGCCGACCACCCGTGGGGCGTACGGCGGCGTGCTGGAGCTGCCGATGCCGACCGTCGCCGCGGTGCACGGCTTCGCGCTGGGCGGCGGCTTCGAGCTGGCGCTGGCCTGCGACGTCATCGTGGCCGACGAGACCGCGGTGGTCGGCCTGCCGGAGGTGTCGGTGGGCGTGATCCCGGGCGGCGGCGGTACGCAGCTGCTGCCCCGGCGGGTCGGAGCGGCCCGCGCGGCCGAGCTGATCTTCACGGCCCGCCGGGTGGAGGCCGCCGAGGCGCTCTCCCTGGGCCTGGTGGACTCGGTGGCCCCGGCGGGCCGGGACCGCGAGCGGGCCCTGGAGCTGGCGGCGGCGATGGCGGCGAACTCCCCGGTCGGACTGCGCGCGGCCAAGCGGGCGCTGCGCCTGGGACACGGCATGGACCTGGCAGCCGGTCTGGAGATCGAGGACGCGGCCTGGCGGACGGTGGCCTTCTCGGGCGACCGGGCGGAGGGCGTGGCGGCGTTCAACGAGAAGCGCAAGCCGAACTGGCCCGGGCAGTAGCCGGGCCCCTCACCGCCACCCGCGGTGATCTTGGTGCCGCCGAAAGCCGCGCCCATAGTCACTAAATCGGACAAAACCCCTAACCTGGGGTGATGGGAGTTGACGGGCGGCTTCGGGCCGTCGTGGGCCTCGCGCAGGCCATGGCGGCGGCGTGCGCACCGCGGGACAGCGTCCGGGCCGCCGCCCGGGGCGCGCGGCTGGCGATGGACGGGTCGTTCGCCGCGATCTCCGCGTGGGAGCGCGAGCGGGGGCGGCTGCGGGTGCTCGTGAACGAGGGGGAGCGGCGGGCCGGGGAGGAGGAGTTCCCCGACGACGAGTCGTACCCCGTGCACGATTTCCCGGAGATCGCCGAGTTCCTGCACGAGCGCTGGGCCGGTGGCGGCGGGCCGCACGCCTGGGTCGAGAGCGCGGTCGGCGACCGGCCCGGGCGCCGGGGCGAGGCCCTGCGCCGGCGGGGGCGCGGTACGTGCGTGGTCGCGCCGATCGTGCTCAGCGGGCGGGCCTGGGGCGAGCTGTACGTGGCCCGGGACGAGGGCCTGCCCGACTTCGACGAGGACGACGCCGAGTTCGCGACGGTGCTGGCGGCGGTGATCGCGGCCGGGCTCGCGCAGAACGAGCGGCTGGAGGAGGCGCGCCGGCTGGCCTTCACCGACCCGCTGACCGGGCTCGCCAACCGCCGCGCCGTGGACATGCGGCTGGACGGGGCGCTGGAGGAGCACCGGCGCTCCGGGGCGGTGGTGAGCCTGGTCGTCTGCGACCTGAACGGCCTCAAGAAGGTCAACGACACCCTCGGGCACGCGACGGGCGACCGGCTGCTGGAGCGGTTCGGGTCGGTGCTGAGCCTGTGCGGGGCGATGCTGGCGGGCGCGCTGGTCGCGCGGCTGGGCGGGGACGAGTTCTGCCTGGTCAGCGTGGGCCCGTCGGCGGACGAGGTGGTACGGGTGACCGAGGAGGTGTGCGTACGGGCCGCCGAGCTGGAGCTGGGCGAGGGGGTGGCGTGCGGGGTCGCCTCGACGGGGGATCCGATCGGGCCGGTCCAGTCCTCGCGCAGGCTCTTCCGGCTGGCGGACGCGGCCCAGTACAAGGCGAAGGCGGCGCGGTCGGCGGGTCCGGTGGTGGCGGGCCGCGACTCGGCCGTGGTCCGGCTCGCCGACGCGGCCGCCGCACGGGAGGCCCCGGGGGAGCGGCGCCGCTTCCGGGGGCGCCAGTAACGGGGCTGCCGGTAAGGGGCGTACGGCATGCGGGATCGTGACGTTCTCGGCTAGTGACATGTTGGGATTCAATCCGTAGGGTGCTGAATATGGATATGCACACTGTCGTGGTGGGGACGTCCGGGACCACCGCCGAGGACGTCATCGCCGTCGCCCGAGGCAACGCGCGGGTCGAGCTGTCCGGCGAGGCGCTCGACGCCCTCGCCCGCGCTCGCGAGATCGTCGACGCGCTCGCCGCCAAGCCCGAGCCCGTCTACGGGGTCTCCACCGGATTCGGCGCCCTCGCCTCCCGGCACATCAGCCCCGAGCTGCGCGCACAGCTCCAGCGCAACATCGTCCGTTCGCACGCCGCGGGCATGGGCCCGCGCGTCGAGCGGGAGGTCGTGCGCGCCCTGATGTTCCTGCGCCTGAAGACGGTGGCCTCCGGGCACACCGGCGTGCGCCCCTCCGTCGCCCAGACCATGGCCGACGTGCTCAACGCCGGGATCACCCCCGTCGTCCACGAGTACGGCTCCCTCGGCTGCTCCGGCGACCTCGCCCCGCTCTCCCACTGCGCCCTCGCGCTGATGGGCGAAGGCGACGCGGAGGGCCCCGACGGCACCGTCCGCCCCGCCGGGGAACTGCTCGCCGAGGCCGGCATCGAGCCCGTCGAGCTGCGCGAGAAGGAGGGCCTCGCCCTCCTCAACGGCACCGACGGCATGCTCGGCATGCTGGTCATGGCCCTCGCCGACCTCGGCAAGCTGTACACCTCCGCCGACATCACCGCCGCGCTGACCCTGGAGGCGCTGCTCGGCAGCGAGAAGGTCCTCCAGCCCGAACTGCACGCCATCCGCCCGCACCCCGGCCAGGGCGCCTCCGCCGCCAACATGGCCGCCGTGCTGAAGGGTTCCGGGCTCACCGGGCACTTCCAGGAGGAGTCCGCGCCGCGCGTGCAGGACGCCTACTCCGTGCGCTGCGCCCCGCAGGTCGCCGGCGCGGGCCGCGACACCATGGCGCACGCCGCCCTGGTCGCCTCGCGCGAGCTGGCCGCCGCCGTCGACAACCCGGTGGTGCTGCCCGACGGCCGCGTGGAGTCCAACGGCAACTTCCACGGCGCGCCCGTCGCGTACGTCCTGGACTTCCTGGCCATCGCCGCCGCCGACCTCGGCTCCATCGCCGAGCGGCGCACCGACCGCCTGCTCGACAAGAACCGTTCCCACGGCCTGCCGCCGTTCCTCGCGGACGACGCCGGCGTGGACTCCGGCCTGATGATCGCCCAGTACACGCAGGCGGCCCTGGTCAGCGAGATGAAGCGGCTGGCCGTCCCGGCCTCCGCCGACTCGATCCCCTCCTCCGCCATGCAGGAGGACCACGTCTCCATGGGGTGGTCGGCCGCGCGCAAGCTGCGTACCGCGATCGACAACCTGACCCGGATCATCGCCATCGAGCTCTACGCGGCCACCCGCGCCATCGAGCTGCGCCAGCACCTCACCCCGGCGCCGGCCAGCCGCGCGGCCATCGACGCGGTGCGGGCGGCGGGCGTGCAGGGTCCCGGGCCGGATCGTTTCCTCGCCCCCGACCTGGCCGCCGCCGACGCCTTCGTGCGCGCGGGCGGCCTCGTGGCCGCCGTGGAGCCGGTGACGGGCCCGCTGGCCTGAGGCGCTCCGCCGCAGTACGTACGAAGGGCCGCGCCCCCGGGATCC
>NZ_JBHWBP010000537.1:0-3648 GCF_042735575.1 Streptomyces sp. NPDC059564
CCTATTACGGCAACACCCCTCACACCCCGGGCACCTGACGGCGCGCACCGCCCCGTCGACGCATGATCCGACCAGCCCCGTCCGACAGCTGCGGCACGGAAGCCGGCGGGACCCCGCACGCGCATCCGGAGACGCGTGTCGCTCGCTACGGGGCCAGCCGTACCTTGACCGGCGTACTGCGATGTCGGTTCGGGTGGCGGCCTTGTTGCCGGGCCGCGCCGTGCCGGGCCGACCGGGCGGGGCGCCGCAGGTCTCCGCACCGGTTGCTCGGTCCCGGCCCAGGCGGCGAGAACCAAGGCGCTGACGGCCTTGGGGGACGCCGGGTTCCGGCCCGTGATCAGGCGACCGTCGCGAAGCCCGTGACGGTGCGGTTCCGTACGAGCGGATGTCCGTCGGCGTCACGGAGGTTGATGAGGGCGCAGGCGCCCTGGCGGACCGAGGAGCCGATGCCGCCCCCGGCGTGGACGGCCTCGGCTGTTCCCCGCAGGTCGGCGCCTCAGCCTGTGTCGGCACTCCTCTGGCTCTGAGGGCGGCGGAGTGCCCCCGGACGATGACGATCGGGAGGACGAGTTCCAGCAGGGCGGAGGCGAGGAAGCCGCCCGCCGGGCTGGGCATGCCGCCCCGGGCGAAGGAGACCAGCCGCCCGACACCACCGAGGAAGATCGAGACGGCCAGGAAGTGGACGAGTACCCCAGCCGGCGGATCGTCGCCGCCGCCCAGGCGAACAGGCGAACAGGGGAACCCAGCCGACGTAGCTGACCCGCCATGGAGCGGCGCTGGTTGTCCGCTTCCGCCGCGCCCGCAGGGCTTCCCTGTGCCGGTTGCTGCAGGCCGTCTCCGAGCGCGATGGCGGCGGCCAGCAGGAAGCAGACACGGACGATGGTGTCGGCCGGCGTGAGAGGGGAGTGGGCCGCCATCACGCCTCCTTGCCTGCCTCGGCTTTGGCCACGGGGATGGCGTTCAGCCGGGCCGCTCCTCCCGTCGGACCGTTGGTCGTACCCAGTGCGGGCCGGGCTTCGTCGACGGCGGAGCGACGTGAGAACGCGAGGGTGAGCACGATCGGCCCGGAAGCCGGGCCGCATCCCATTCCGGGCAGGTGCCGGGACTGATACGTGCTGTCGGTCATCCATCGGCGGCTGCCGGCTCGACGTCGGTGGCTTGTCGGCGAGGTCCGGCAATGTTCGAGGAGCGACCGACCAGACCTTACTGGGCGGCCCGATCCCAAGGAGCCACCATGCACATACCCGTCACGATCATCGGCGCCGGACTCGGCGGACTCATGCTGGCCCGCGTCCTGCACGTCCACGGAATCCCGGCCACGGTCTACGAGGCGGAGTCCTCCCCGACGGTGCGTTCGCAGGGAGGCCTGCTCGACATCCACGACTACAACGGACAGCTCGCCCTCGAGGCGGCCGGCCTGATGGACGAGTTCCGCGCCATCGTCCTGGAAGGCCGTCAGGCGATGCGGGTCCTCGACCCGGACGGGACCGTCCTGCTCGACAAGGCCGACGACGGCACGGGCGGCCGCCCCGAGGTGCAGCGCGGCGAGTTACGACAGATCCTGCTCGACTCGCTCCCGGCCGGCACCGTCCGGTGGGGGCACAAGGTCAGCAGCACCCGCACCGTCGGCCCTCGCCGCCATGAGGTGACGTTCGCCGACGGCGGCACCGTCGTCACCAGCCTGCTGGTCGGCGCGGACGGCGCCTGGTCACGGGTACGGCCGTTGCTCTCCACCGCCACACCCGAGTACGTCGGCACGTCGTTCGTCGAGACGTACCTGTTCGACGCCGACACCCGGCACCCGGCCGCCGCGAAAGCGGTCGGCGGCGGGATGATGATGGCGCCCGCACCGGGCAGGGAGATCTTCGCTCACCGGGAGAGCGGCGACACCCTGCACACCTACGTGGCGCTGAGCAGGCCGCAGGACTGGTTCGCCGCCATCGACTTCAGCGATGCCGCCGCGGCCACCGCGCGGGTCGCGGCCGAGTTCGACGGCTGGGCACCGGAGCTCACCGCGCTGATCACCGACGGCGACACAGCGCCGGTCCTGCGCCCCTACTACGCTCTGCCGACCGGGCACCGGTGGGACCGGGTGCCAGGGGTCACCCTGCTCGGTGACGCCGCCCACCTCGCGCCCCCGAACGGCGAAGGCGCCAACCTGGCCATGTACGACGGCGCCGAACTCGGCAGGGCCCTCGCCGCGTACCCCGACGATGTCGAGGCGGCGCTCACCGAGTACGAGCAGGCCATGTTCCCCCGCAGCTCCGAGCCCGCCACCTTTGAAGGTGGAGAGGTCCCGGGGATCGACTCCGAGCACAACACCGCCCAGGCTCTGATCAACATGATCACCGAGAAGAGCCACCAATGAGCCGCTGAGGCGCCGGTCTGACGCCCTCCGTCCCGGCCTCGGTCAAGCCTGGGCGGAGTGGCTCCCGCGCTCATGGACATTGATCATGGGCGCGCGATGAAACGGACTCCCGAAGTCGTTGGCAGGGGACCCGGCCTCTCGCCTCTCCCCTCATGAGTACTGCTGTCCGCGTACTCGCTTGAGTGGCCCTGGCAAGATTTCCGTGAAGCGGGGGTGTGCCACCGTGCGCCGGTGACGCTCCGTCACGGGTTGTGCCAGTGTCGGCGAGTGTGATGGCCTCGTACGGATCGTGTCTCCGCACCTCGATGCGGTGTGGGTGGAGCGGGTGTGGCCGGCGGGCGGCGTGGTCCGCATCGCTGCCTGCACGCGCGGGTTGACGGTGGCCGTGTCCGGATTGCGGTCGCGGCTCTGCGCGGGTGCACAGTTGCTGTTGCCGCACGCTGGCCGATGTCGCTGTCGGTGGACGCCCGGTGTTGACAGGGCTGTCTGCGCGGCGGTTGTTCTGCGACAGTCCGGGCTGCGGCCGGCGGACGCTCGCCGAGCAGGTCGAAGGGCTCACGGTTCGCCGCCAGCGCCGCAGCCCGCTGGTGCAGCATCTGGCGGAGCCGCTGTGCCTGTCGCTCGACTGCCTGCGGACCGTTGCCGGTGAGGTGTCGCACTCCGCTCGGGACGGTCTCGAACCTGTGGGCGGCGTGCCGTGGCGAGCGTGCCCTCAGCCGTTGCCGCCGTTGGCATGGTCGTCAACGGTCCATGACGGGTGGGCGTTGACGTGCGCCACCGACGCCTGAGACAGCTGCTTGTAACGGTCGGTGCAGGACGCGGGCGTCGACGATGGGCTGTACCCGGCTCCGTCGGCCCCGCGCACCACCCTTTTCGCCGCCCCGGCGTCGGCCGGGCCTTCGGCAGGCGTCCGGGGTCAGCCGTTTCCTTTCCAGGACCGCGCGGCGGTGCGGGATTTGTCGGTGGGGGAGCGGGCCGGTCTGAAGGGCGCCCACGTATCGCAATGCCTGCTGGGAAGGGGACCACAAACGCATCCCGGTCCGGGTCAGCCTGGACGGGGCAGCGGTATGTCCGTGGGTGACGTGGTTCATCGATTCCGCGACGAAGCTGATCGTGGGGGTGGCGGTCACGCCACATCAGCCGACCCGTGACGCGGTGCTGTCGGCGTTGCGTACGGGGACCAGCCGGGCGGAGCCGTACGGGCCGTTCGGTGGCCTACCGGGGCGGGTGCGGGTGGACCGGCTAGGTTGAGCGGATGTTCGAACGAGTGGGTGTTGAAG
>NZ_JBHWBP010000538.1:0-3628 GCF_042735575.1 Streptomyces sp. NPDC059564
TGGTTTTGGCGGCGGGGGCCGGGGGGGGGGGGGGGGCCGCGGGGGGGGGGGCGGCCCCCGCCCGGAGGGGTGGCTCGTATCGGACGAGCCGGTCCGGGCGGGCTGGGCGCGGGGTGTCGCTGCCCGTCCGGAAGTGGATGGATTTCGGACCGTGCCTGCGGCCTGATGACCAGGACGGTAACACGAATTTGTGCAGTGGCCTATTTCTAGTCCACTTCGACGATCTCGCTCAGGTGGTAGAAGCGCGGCTTAGGCCATCCCGGCCAGCGCACGGCCACGAGTCGCTCGCCGGTGAACGGGCAGGTTCCGTGCCCGGAGACTTCGCCGAAGGCCCAAACTCCTCTTGCGGGCAGGGGAGTGGTGAAGGTGACCGTCGTCCCGATCTCGTACTCCATGTCGATGCTTCCTTCTGTGGTCACTTGGTTGCGAGAAATTCCAGGCCGCGACCCCATTCGGGTGTGACGGGTTCATGGAAGGAGAAACCGCCTCCCTGTCCTTCGAGGTCGGTTGCGGTCCAGTCGCCGGGCCCGTCGGCGCCGGGCCGCTCGAAGTGCTGGACGTCGCCGGTGCTGAGCGTGATGGCTAGGCGGAGGCCGCCGGATCCGGTGGGTGTCACGCCGAAGTGGCTGCCAGTGGTGAGGGCTTCCTGTGTGAGTGTGTCGCCGAGTATCACGAGCATGTCTCCATATGAGTAGTGGCCTATTTCGTGATTAGTAGAGAGCGGCGAAGCCGTCGCAGAGGCTGCATGTGTCGTCCGTTGCGGAGTTCACGCCGTCGTCGCAGGCCGGGCAGTCGAGGCGGCGCCCGATGCCGTGGCACTCGGCGCACTCGCGGTTCACCTCGCGGGGGCCGTTCAGGTAGGTCTCGATGCCGGTGCCCTCGCAGCTGTCGCACTCGGGCGCGTCCCTGTCGTAGGCGTCGGCGCAGCTGATTGGGGTGTATGTGGGCACGGGGGCTCCTCTCTGCGGTGAGGCGCTCACCGCCTCCCCGATATCTCAATTCTACTATCGATTGAGGGGGTGTCCAGTCCTGGCCACCTCCCAAGCAGCCTATCGGCGAACGTACTTCAGCAGCGCAGACGCCGCGCCTTCGGCCCGCTCGTTCGTCCACTGAGATCCGGACAGGCTCAGGCGAACCACCTGCTTGCCCCCCTCCAGCAACCGCACCACAACCGAGCCCTTCTCCGAGCAGGCCAGCCTCCAGGCTCCCTCTGTGGCGGGGCGCTGCAGCCGGTCGCCGTTCACCTTGGTGGGCCGGTCGTCCACCTGGCCGGGTATCTGATGGCCGATCGCGTTGAGCAGCTGCGCGTCGTGGCGGCATCCTCCGGAGCAGACCATCAGGCATGCCCGCGTGGCGCTGGCGAGCATCGCGTGCCGGACGTCGCTCCCCACCGCCCGGCTGCGCACCTCGACGTGCGGGGCCGGAACGTGGCTGCTGCGCTGTATCCAGAACGCCTCGCTGAGCTCGTCGTTGTCTCGGCGTCCGAGCTCCCAACCCTCCAAGCGGGACAGCTCCGGCCACGTCCACCGCTGGCCTCCCCGCCGGTAGTCGGTTGCGCCGGGCCGGTCCGTCATCCATAGCTGTGTGAACGGCTCGGCATTGAAGGTCGCCCCCGCGTCGTACGAGGTCTCCACACGCACGAGCACCCGGGGCGCGTTGAAGGTGACTTCACGCACGGGCCGGTCCGTCAGCACGGGGCAGTCGCCGCAGGCACCTTGACCGCGTATGCAGGAACCGAAGCCTCCCCATCGCGCCCGTCTCGTCTCCAGGCTCTCGAGGAGCGTCGCGTACGAACGGGGGAGCAGAGCGCACTGCGCGCCGCCCACGCCCATGTGCGCATTCAGGCTCAGCCGGTTGAAGCCCTTGCCGTCCGCGGGCGGATCGATGTGGGTTCAGGAAGATGGATCGGCATCAGAACAGTTCCTCCTGCCCCTTGGTGTCGCCGGGTTTCGACCGGGCTGACTGTCTGGCTCTCGCTGGGGGCTGTTCGCCGAACAGGGCCTGCGTGCCGTGCCGGTCCGGTGTGGCGTAGATCCGTCCGGGGCCGGGGCGTACCGGCACCGTGATCGGGGCGTTGGTGTCGAAGTCGCCATGGTTCATGGCCGTCCAGTCCGGGCCGCTGGCTGAGGGATTGGTCAAGGTTGTCTCCTTCGCTTCGCCGGCGACGGTCTGCGTCGCCGGGCCGGGGCGGCGTGCTACGACGTCTTCGGGGCGTGGGTGATGGGTTCGAGGCCCGAGGCGGCGGTGAGGACGGCGCACGCGTACTCCTCGCGGCGGTGGAACAGGGCGGCGATCGGTGAAGGCGACCACCCCTCTGCGGCCAGGCTAAGGATCACGCTGGAGGCGGCGCGCGACGACATGACCGGAGGACGCAGGCAGTTGTCCGTGTCGACCTGCGCGAGGCGGCTGACCAGCTCCGGGCTCCAGCCCTGCCTGGTCAGGTGGTCGAGCATGGAGGCGGCTCCGGCCGGCTGCGGGTGAGGCGGGAACATCATCTTCTTCCAAGGGGTCGGCGTTTCAGGCTGCGGGCGTCGGCTCGCTGGGCGGTGGTGAGGCGGGGCGGGGCCCGAAGGCCCCGCCCTCTGCTCGCCATTAGGCTGCAGCCGTCTCCGGTTCGCTGGTCTCTGTGGCCTCGGGGTTGACTGCGATCAGCTCGGCGGCCTCGGCGTGTGCCTTGGCCTGCTTGAGTTGCCAGCGCGCCTTCGTCAGGGATTCTGCGACCCGGTCGAGCTGGTCCAGGCGGGCGCCGACCTGGCCCTCAAGGGCCTGAGCCAGCTTGATCGGGTCGGTCTTGGCGATCTCGTCGAGCATTGCGCGGACCTGCTCGATCTTGTCGAGCGTGCCCTTCGTCTTCTTCTGGGCGGCGGCACGCTGCTCACGCTGCTCGTCCGTCAGCTCCTCCGTGATCATCAGAACCTGCTGGTCCTGCTGCTGCTTCATGGCGAAGGAGAAGTGGACGATCTCGTTGTCGCTCTTGAACTCGTCGCGGGTGTACTTCGATAGCAGAGCGCCCTGGTTGGCGAGGCTGAGCGCGGCGATCTGCACGGCTGCCTGCGTGCCGATCTTCCCGTCCTGAACGAGCTGCTGGAACTCGAATCGCAGGTCCAGCAGGGCCAGGCGGAGCTTGACGTAGGCGACAGTCTTGCCGAAGTCGGCGGCCACCGTGGCGATCGTGGAGCCCTCCTCCTCGTCCAGGATCCGCTGGTAGCCGTTGGCCTCCTCGAAGGGGGTCATGTCCTCACGGTTGACGTTCTCCGACATGGACCGCTTGAAGCGGCGCAGCTCGTTCTTCTCCGAGATGATGCTGACCTTGACGGTGGACTTGTTCAGGAGTGTCAGGGCCCGGAAGCGGCGCTCGCCCGAGATGATCTGGTATCCGCCCTTCTCGTCGTCCGGGGCGACCTCGATCGGCGTCATCTGGCCGTACGTGTCGATAGCCTTGGCGAGTTCCTGGATGGCCTCTTCGTTGAAGTACTCGCGCGGCTGGGTCGGGTTCGGGCGGACCTGGGTCATCTTTACGGTGCGGTAGGTCATTTCAGGTTCTCCAAGAGGTCTTCGGCGTTGGCCCCCGCCCCCGCTCGTATCTAAATTCTACTATGAATGAGGGGGGTGTCCAATCCCCTCATCC
>NZ_JBHWBP010000539.1:0-3623 GCF_042735575.1 Streptomyces sp. NPDC059564
CGGACCTCCCTGCGGAGGGAAACGTCATGAACGATGCGGGTTATTCGGATCAGCCCCGTGGAGGGCCCGGATTTCCCGTACAAGCCCGCGGCCACCGACACGTTTCATGTGATCGAGGGTGAGGCCGAGCTGGTAACTCCTGACGGCGAGAAGATCGAGATCATTGCCGGGGGCATCTATTCTTCCCGCCGGGTTCACGGCCACCTGGAGAACCCGGTCGCCGTTCATGAAGTTTTTCGTCGTGGCCTGGGAGCGGGCACTGTACGCAGCGTGACACAGGCTTCGGCCGGTCGACCGTAAGGGAGCAGATCGTGGCGACGTCAGATTCTCAAGTGGATGTGGTGATCGTCGGTGGCGGTTTCGCCGGGGTGACGGCCGCGCGTGAGCTGTCGATGCGGGGGCGCCGTGCCGTGTTGCTGGAGGCGCGGGACCGGCTGGGCGGGCGGACCTACACCAAGGAGCACGACGGGCATCCGATGGAGTTCGGCGGTACGTGGGTTCATCCGTTGCAGCCGAATGTGTGGGCGGAGATCAACCGCTACGGCATCGAGACCGAGACGTTCCCGGTGGTGGAGGGGCTGCGGCAGGCGGTCGTGTCGAGTGGCCACCTCGTGGACCTGTCCGACGACGACGTCGCCCGGGCGGTGGAGGTGCTGGACGAGTTCTGTGCGCCGTCCATGGCCCTGTTCCCCGAGCCGTACGCGCCCACGTGGGGGCCGGACCCCGAGGGCCTCGGTGACCGGTCGCTGCGCCAACACCTCGAGACCCTGCACGTCAAGCCGGAGCAGCGGGACTGGGTGGAGGCCATGTGCTGCCTGCTGGCCTTCGGCCCGCTCGATCAGGCCGCCGCGACCGAGTTCTTCCGGACCCATGCCCTGTCGGGCTGGAACGCGGGGCTGGCCATGGCCGCGTTGTCGGCGACGAAACTGGTGAAGGGCACGCGCGCGCTCATCGAGGCCATCGCGGGGCAGGCGCAGCTCGCCGAGTTCCGCCTCGGCGCGACGGTGCGGCGGGTCGCGCAGACCGGCGACGGGGTGCGTGTCGAGGTCGAAGGCGGCGAGAGCGTCGAGGCTTCGGCCGCCTTGATCGCTCTGCCCATGAACGTGCTGAACAGTGTGGAGTTCGAGCCGTCCCTGTCCCTGGTCAAGCGGACCGCTTCGCAGGAACGGCACGCGGGTGCCGGCAGGAAGACGTTCGTGAAGGTGAAGGGCGACATCGGCAACGTCAGCGTGCTGGCCCCCGAGGAGCAGGCGGTCAACTGGGCGGTGACCTACGCCCGCAGCCCGCAAGGGACTTGGCTGATCGTGTTCTCCGCCAACCCGAACCGCCTTCCCATGACCGCCTTCGACGACACCGCCGGCATGCAGGAGGCGCTGCAGCCACTGCTGCCTGGCACCGAGGTCGAATCCATCGTCGGATGGGACTGGGCCAACGACCCCCTGGCACTGGGCACCTGGTGCATCTACCGCCCCGGACAGCTGACACGAGTCCTCCCGGAACTGCGGACGACCGAGGGACGGCTGTTCTTCGCGGGCGCCGACTCGGCGGCCGCCTGGCGGTCCTTCATCGACGGGGCCATTGAAAGCGGATACCGCGCCGCCCGAGACATCGACGACTCCCTGACCGGCTGATCACCGGTTGCGGCGCCTGCCACAGACCCCACATGTCAGGCGGCGAGGCCGACGTCGAACGAGCCGCGGTCAATCGCGAGTAGGCGTAGTGACCGCAGAGCAAGGCGAGCATCACCAAGCAGCCCATCTTCGCTGGTGGCCAGAACTGACTGATTCCAGAGAGCGTCCGCACGTGCTGCATCGCCGTGTATGGCGAATGCATGCGCCGCACGCGACGTAATCAAACCACGGGCATGCCGGTACCTTCCCGCACCAGCCTCGCTCAGAAGCTGGCCATAGCTGGCTTCCACCTCCTGCGGTGACGAGGTGAGTCGCAACGTGGAATCAGCTAGCGCCACTTTCAAGCGGGCGCGGATCACAGGGTCCCGACTGTCTGCCCCACGGGAAAGTTCACGCAGCGCCACCAAATGAGTGGATGGTGCGTTCTCCTGCTCAACGACGAGCGAACGGTGTGGATCGGCGTCATAAAGACCGTCGACTGCAGCGTGCTCTAGGACGAGACAGACAACAGGCCTGTGTGCAAGTCGCCCGCAGCCGCGATCACGCGCAGCGCGGGAACGGTCACCAGGAGTTGACTGCCCTGCTCGTACCAGTTGGCCACTGCGCTGAGGACCGACCATTTCGCTGTCGCTAGCTGGCCAGCTTCGGATGCGACCGCCTCCAAAGCGCGGACGTTACCCTCTGTTCCGCCGCTGCTGACCCGGTCCAACTTCAGGCAGAACAGGATGTCAAAGGCCTTGGCCGTATCCCCGGCCCGCCGCGCCATCTCAGCCTGACGGCCACGGAACTGGGCGGCATGACCCGGGAAGTTCCCATCCAAGAGTGCCTGGGCGAGAAGCCCGTACAACCGCTCTGATTGAGCAGGATCCGCCCCCTCCGCCTCTTTGGCGTCCGTCTCGATGGACTCTAGATTGAGGACAGCGACAGGCCCGCTGACCAGGCCCAGTGATGGTGGAGCTGCTGGATCCATTGGGGGACGTGTAACTCCACACCAGGCCTCACTCCACGTGGGACCAAACACGGACGCCACCAGATTGGGCGCATCCCGCAACTTCCGACTAACGGCCTCCGCTCCCCAGAACTCGATCTCCAGGTCACCCGTGTACTCATCCTGGAGATCGGTGACCTCCTCAACCCAGGCGGTATCAGAATCTAGGGAAGCCGATGTCACTACGACGAACCGATGTGGGTTGAAGAGACGCGGCGGCTCACAGTGGCCGGAAGGGCGGGGAGACCCGGCGTAGTCCACTACCGCAGAGCGGATCAAGGGGCGCGTAAGAGAGGCGTAGCGCTTCACCTGGTACAGCGAACGAAGCCCACCTGGTTCCCGCTCGACGACGTCCAGCCCATGTTGCTTCTGACCGCTGCGCCCATAGAACTGGACGCCGCGGTTGTCGTGGCGACTCACCATCTCTGCGACCAGGCGTTCAAAGACCTCGGGCTGTAGCTCGTGGAGCGGTAGTTGCGCTGGGTTTTGAAGCGGCAGGGGAAGCGATACCTGCTGTCGCCGACTGCCAAGTGCTGCCAGCGTCAGCTCGACGAGCTCCCCACCCGCTACTGCTTCGTGGACATCGAGTGCCACAGTGAGCCCCCTGCGTTCGCCGCTCCACCGCTCCGTCCACTCTTGATCCTGCCCTATACAGGGCTCAACGTGCAGAGATGCTCACACGTACTGTTTGCAGTACGACAGGCGACCCGGGCTTGGGCCTGATGCCGTTCATGCGGACAATTCTGCGCGGCGAGGCCCTGAGCTGACAGCTCGCCGCTGGGTCGGCGACGCTCTGGCCGGCTGCAAACCTCCCGACTCAGTAATTGCCCAGTGGTCGGCTCTCCGCCAGGGCGCGTATGCAGGAGCCCCGCCTCAGGGCATGCGGCGGGGCTCCGGGTTCCGGTGGTTTGGCCGCGGCGGGCAGTTCGGTGAAGAGCTGATCGGGACTTTCGCCATGCTCTTGATCGAAGAGGGGCATCGGCTGGCGCGAGGGGGCAGATGAG
>NZ_JBHWBP010000540.1:0-3520 GCF_042735575.1 Streptomyces sp. NPDC059564
GGTATGCCCGTGGGGCGGCGCCCCGCGGACGGGGCTCCGGGGCCACCGGGCCATCGCCGGCCCGGGCCGCCGGTGCGCCCCGGCGGACGGTCCGGGGGCGGCGGCTCAGTCGTCGAGGCCCTCGGCGGAGCGGCGTTCGCGGAGCTCGGTGATCGCCTGGCGGCGGGCGAGCCGGTGCGTGCGGCGGATCTGGGCCTCCTGGTAGCGCCGCTCGTCCTGCTCGGTCTCCGGGATCACCGGCGGGACCTGGCGGGGCTTGCCCTCCGCGTCGACCGCCGTGAAGACGAGGTAGGCGCTGCCGACCTGGGTGGCGGGGGTGGACTCGTTCCACCGCTCGGCGAGG
Organism: Streptomyces sp. NPDC059564; assembly: GCF_042735575.1. NCBI lineage: Bacteria > Bacillati > Actinomycetota > Actinomycetes > Kitasatosporales > Streptomycetaceae > Streptomyces > Streptomyces sp. NPDC059564. The sequence continues at coordinate 344 of NZ_JBHWBP010000540.1, forward strand.
ACCCGTACGCCGATCTCCATCGAGGAGCGGCCGGTCCAGTTGCACTGCGCGCGGACGTGGACCAGGTCGCCGACCCGGACCGGGGCCAGGAAGGCCATCTCGTCCATGGACGCGGTGACGGCGGGCCCGCCGGAGTGGCGCCCGGCCACGGCACCGGCGGCGTCGTCCACCAGCTTCATGATCACACCGCCGTGCACCGTCCCGAGGAGGTTGGTGTCGTTCGCCGTCATGATGTGGCTGAGGGTGGTCCGCGAGGCCGAGATCGGCTTGCCCTGGGGCGCCGCCGGTATTTCTGTCATGGGGCCACCTTAAGTGGGTGCGCCAGGCATCAGCTCTGCAACAGCCCCGGCACGAAGCGCGCACCGGGGTGTCGGGCGACACGCCCGGCCAGGCATCCTTGTGCGCATGAGTGACTGGGACGGCTGGAACGGCGAGCGCGACGCGCGCGGCCGCCGCGATGACGGGTACGGACGCGGCAGCGGGCAGGCGCAGCCGGAGGGCGCGCAGCGGATGCGCCACGTCCAGCGGCAGCCGCAGCCGCCGCAGCGCCCGGCCCGGCCGCCCGTCCCCCCGCAGGCGCCGCCCCCGGGCCGGCCCGCGTACGGGGTGCCGCCGCAGCAGGCGCAGGGGCCGGACGCGGCGTACGACAGCGGGTACAACACCGGCCAGGTCTACGGAACGCCCGCGGGCCCCGGCGGTCCGGCGGGCCCCGGCCGCCCCGGACGCCCGGGCGGGCCTTCCGGGCCCGGCGGGCCCGCGGGACCGGCCGGACCGGCTCCGGACTGGCGCAAGCGGATCAAGGTCGGCTCGATCGCGCTGGTCTGCGTCCTCGTCGTCACCGGCATCGGCACCTACTTCTGGGCCGACTCCAAGGTGCGCCGCGAGGTCGACCTCTCCAAGGTGATCGAGCGCCCGAAGGAAGGCGACTGCACGACGTACCTGATCGTCGGTTCCGACAGCCGCGAGGGCATGTCCGACGAGGAGAAGAAGAAGCTCCACACGGGCTCCGCCGAGGGCAAGCGCACGGACTCGATGATGGTCCTGGCCAAGTGCTCCAGCGGGAACACGATGATCTCGCTGCCGCGCGACTCGGACGTGGAGATCCCCTCCTTCGTCGGCTCCCAGTCGGGCAAGAAGTTCCCGTCCCAGGGACGGCGGGTCAAGCTGAACGCCGCGTACGCGGAGGACGGCCCCGAGCTGCTGGTGCGGACGGTGGAGTTCAACACCGGGCTGCGCATCGACCACTACGCCGAAATCGGTTTCGCCGGATTCGCGAACATCGTGGACGCGCTGGGCGGCGTGGAGCTGGACATCGAGCAGGCCTTCAAGGACGAGAAGTCGGGCGCCGACTTCAAGGCGGGCCGTCAGACCCTCAACGGCGAACAGTCGCTGGCCTTCGTACGCACCCGGTACGCCTTCGCGGAGTCGGACCTCCAGCGGACGAAGAACCAGCAGAAGTTCCTGGGCGCGCTCGCGAGCCAGGCCGCGACTCCGAGCACGGTCCTGAACCCCTTCTCCCTCTATCCGGTGATGGGCGCGGGCCTGGACACCCTGATCGTGGACAAGGACATGGGCCTGTGGGACATGGGGCAGATGTTCTTCGCGATGAAGGGCATCAACAGCGGTGACGGCGTGTCGATGAACATCCCGATTTCCGGCCAACGCGGCGGCAACCTCGTCTGGGACAAGGCGAAGGTCCAGCAGCTGGTCAAGCAGATCCAGAACGACGAGAAGGTCACCGTCCGGGGAAACTGAACCGTATGAAACCGGACGGCACGGGTCCGCCGACGGGCGTGGGGTGAACCACGTGCTGTGGACAGTGCGATGGTTTTCTCGTAAGACTGTTGCCGCCCAAGCACCGGGGGGGGATAGCCCGGATGGGCCGCGCGTCCCGCGCGGCCGTCGAGCATCGGGGCACGCATCCGTCCTGCCCGTGGAGCGTCCATGTCGTTGCATCCGTCCCCGCGCGTCCTCGATGACCGGCGGGAGGACGGCAAAGGTCCCCTTGTGCTGCCGTCCCTGCCGGGGCAGCCAGGGCCGGGTCCGGCCGCCGCCCGGCCGCGGCTGCGCGTCCTGGACGGGCTGCGGATCCTGGCGGCGGTCCTGGTGCTCATGCACCACTACACCCGTCAAGAGGTGTGGGGGCGTGACGCTTTCGGCTGGCTGACCATGGTGGGCCGCTACAGCTGGATGGGCGTCGAGCTCTTCTTCATGATCAGCGGTTTCGTCATCTGCATGTCCGCCTGGGGCCGGCCGCTCGGCAGCTACCTGCGCAGCCGGGTGATCCGCCTCGGGCCCGCGTACTGGTTCTGCGTACTCGTCACCATGGGAGTGCTGCTGGCCGTCGGCAAGCCCTTCGGCGGAGCCGGGCCGGGGCTGAGCCAGATCCTGACCAACCTGACGATGTTCCAGACCCCGCTGGGCAGCGCCGAACTGGACATGTCGTACTGGACGCTCTGGTCCGAGTTGCGGTTCTACCTGATCTTCGCGGTGGTCGCCTGGTCCGGTCTGACCTACCGCAAGGTCCTGAACTTCTGCTGGATCTGGACGGTCGCCTCGCTGCTGGCCCCCAGCTCCGGGCTGCCGGTCCTCAACGTCCTGGCGAACCCGAACTACTCCCCGCTGTTCATCTCCGGCATCTGCTTCTACCTGATCCGCCGTGAGGGACCGCGCGCGGGCGAGCCGTGGGTGCTGCTCGGGTTCTCCTGGCTGCTGATGCAGCGCTGGCTGAACGACATCGTCGCGTGGAACACCGTGAAGGGCGACCGGCTGTCCTGGGAGATGTGCCTGGCCGTCGTGACCCTCTGCTACGTCGTCATGGCCGCCGTGGCCCTGGGATGGCTGGACCGGATCGACTGGCGCTGGCTGTCGGTCGCGGGCGCGATGTCGTACCCGCTGTACCTGCTGCACCAGCAGATCGGCGTGACCCTGCTGCACCAGTGGCGGCGGGACGTGGAGCCGTGGACGCTGCTGCTGTCGGCGACGGCCGTGATGCTGCTGGCCTCGTGGCTCATCCAGCGGTTCGTGGAGCGGCCGCTGGCGGGCCGTCTGAAGCGCTTCCTGGAGAACCGGCCGGGCGGCGGGCGGAGCAAGGCGGCCCGGCCGCAGGAGACCGCGTAGCGGCGTACGTACGGAGAAGAGGGGCACCCCCCGGGGGGTGCCCCTCTTCTCCGTGTG
>NZ_JBHWBP010000541.1:0-3505 GCF_042735575.1 Streptomyces sp. NPDC059564
AAGACCGAGGGCATCGTCAAGGACGAGGTCAAGCCCCAGGTCCACACCTGGAAGTACCCCGACGGCAAGGTCCTGATCGTCCTGTCCGAGGGCCGTCTGCTCAACCTCGGCAACGCGACCGGCCACCCGTCCTTCGTGATGTCGAACTCCTTCGCGGACCAGACCCTGGCCCAGATCGAGCTCTTCACCAAGCAGTCGGAGTACCCGACCGACGTCTACGTGCTCCCCAAGCACCTGGACGAGAAGGTCGCCCGCCTCCACCTCGACGCGCTGGGCGTCAAGCTCACCACCCTGCGCCCGGAGCAGGCCGACTACATCGGCGTCAAGGTCGAGGGCCCGTACAAGCCGGACCACTACCGCTACTGATCCCCGCGGATCCACAGCACCGAGCCAGGCCCCCGGCACTCCTGCCGGGGGCCTGCCCCGTACCTCCGTACGCACGCAAGGACCACGCCCCATGCCCCGCGGCCGCTACTCGCTCCACGACCCGCACGACCACACCCCGCTCGGCGAGGAGCACTTCCACTGCGCCCCCGGCCCCTCCGGCTGGCGCTACGTCGCGCAGCTCACCCACCCGGACGGCGGCCACCGGGGCTCGGTCGACCTGGCCGTCGACGAACTCGGCCGCCCCATCCGCCTCGAACTGAACGCAGCCGGCTGGCAGGTCCGCGGCGCCGCCATCGACGGCGTCACCTGGGTCCGCACCGACCCCGCCGGCGCGGAGGCCACCGAGGGCAACGTCCGGGCCCCCGGCTTCACCGGCACCTCCCCGGCCTTCCTCATCGCCACGGCCCGCCTGCTGCGCCTCGCCCCCGGGGCCCCCGCGACCCGCGTCCGCCTGGTCGCCCTCACCGACCCGGTCCTCGCGGCCCGTACGGTCGACCAGGCGTGGGCCCTGCTGTCACGGGCGCAGCACCCCACGGACAGCGGCCCGCTGGTGGTGGACGAGTACCGGGTCACCGCCCTCGACACCGGCGAGGTCCACACGGTCCACATCGCCGGCGACGTGGTCCTCTCGGCCCCCGGCATCGAACTCGAACACCTGGAGACCCCGCCGTCCACCTTCGCCGAGAGCGACCCGGACGACTTCTAGCCGGGCGGAGCGAAACCGGTCCCGCGTACGGGGGGCTCGACGGGCGCGACGACGGGTGCGACGACCGGCGGAGCGGGGGTGACCACGGGCGCGGGCGCGGCGACGGTCCAGGCCGCCGGGGCGGGCCCGGCCCATGGGGCTGCCACCGGCGCGGCCACCGGCCCCGGCGCGGCCGTGGCGAACGCCCGGGCGGCGTCCCGCGTCTGCCGCTCGTGCACCACCGCCATCAGGAACGCGGCGGCCGGCACCCCGGCCGGCGGCGGGGTCCCGGTCCGGGCCACCACGTCGTCCGCGAGCCGCGCCGCCATCGCGGCACCCGTGTGCGGGTCCAGCTGGTTCATCCGCGTCAAGTACTGGCGGATCGCCAGCCACAGCCCGTCCGGCACCGCCGAAAGGTCCAGCGCGGTGAACCGCCCGGCCAGCCACGGCGGCGGCGGGGGCACCGGCATCACCCGGGCCCCGGGCACCCGCTCCCGGACCACCAGCGTCCCCGCGAACACGTCACCGAGCCGCCGCCCGCGCTCCGAGACCAGCGAGGCGACGCACGCCACGGTCCCGAGGGTCATCAGCAGTTCCACGACCCCCATGGCCCCGCGCACCAGCGCGTGCCGGAAGCGGATCGGCCCGCCGTCCTCCCGCACCACCCGCAGCCCGCAGGCCAGCTTCCCCAGCGAGCGCCCGTGCGTCAGCGTCTCCACGGCGATCGGCACACCGACCAGCACCAGCAGCAGGCTCGCCACCGTCACCGCGGCCTGCGCGGCATCGTCCAGGTCGGCCGTCGCGAACACGAGCCCGACGGAGACGATCACGTAACCGGCGACGTACACGGCCAGGTCGAGCAGGATCGCCAGCGCCCGGCTCGGCAGCCTCGCCGGCCGCAGACCCAGGACGACCGCGTCCCCCGTCACCAGATCGCTCACCGAGTGCACCTTTCACCGACCTGACCCGCCCCTGTGCGCTCCAGTCTGCCAAGCTGACCACAGGAGAAGTAAGCCGAATCGGGTGGCCAGGGGCAGGGGAGCGGTAACCGGATGGATCTCGACGTCTTCGTGGCGGCCCACCAGGCGCAATGGGCGCGCCTGGAGCAGCTCCTCGGCCGGGGCCGTCGGCTGACGGGCGCGGAGGCGGACGAACTCGTCGCCCTCTACCAGCGCACCTCCACCCACCTCTCCCTGATCCAGTCGAGCGCCCCCGACCCGATGCTCACGGGCCGGCTCACCCAGCTCGTCGCCCGCGCCCGGGCCACCGTCACCGGCACCCGCCGGGCGAGCTGGCGCGACGCCGCCCGCTTCTTCACGACGGGCTTCCCGGCAGCCGTGTACCGCAGCCGCCGCTGGTGGATACCCACGGCGCTGCTCTCCACGGCCCTCGGCGTGCTCATCGGCTGGTGGATAGCCACCCACCCGGAGGTCCAGAGCGCCATCGCCGCACCGGACCACCTCAAGGAACTCACCCGGCCGGGCGGCGAGTACGAGACCTACTACTCCAGCCACCCCGCGGCCTCGTTCGCCGCCCAGGTCTGGACGAACAACGCGCAGGCCGCCGCCGTCTGCCTGGTCCTCGGCGCCTTCCTCGGCCTTCCGGTGCTCTGGATCCTCTTCCTGAACATGGCGAACCTCGGTGTCGGCATCGGCCTGATGACCTCGGCCGGCCGCCTCGACGTGTTCCTCGGCCTGATCCTCCCGCACGGCCTGCTCGAACTGACCGCCGTCTTCGTCGCCGCGGGCACCGGCCTGCGGCTGGGCTGGACGGTCATCGACCCGGGCCCCCGCACCCGCCGCACGGCCCTCGCCGAACAGGGCCGCGCCGCCCTCGGCATGGCCATCGGCCTGGCCGCGGTCCTCTTCGTCTCGGGCCTGATCGAAGGCTTCGTGACCCCGTCGTCCCTCCCCACCTGGGCCCGCATCGCCATAGGCATCGCCGCCGAGGCCGCCTTCCTGGTCTACGTCTACGTCCTGGGCGGCCGCGCCTCCCGCGAGGGCGAGGTCGGCGACGTGGAGGAAGCCGACCGCACGGCCACGCTCCCCACGGCGGCGTGATGTGCGTACAGGCCCGCTGAGCTGCTAGTCTCCTCGTCGTCCCACAAACACTGTTGACACGGTGGCTGTGGGGAGGTAGATTCGAACGGTTGCCTCGAACTGGACAAGTTCGGCAGCGATGGTTTAACATCTCTCTCGCCCCCAAGGAATTCGAATTCCACTGGGGCACAGTCGACTCTTCATTGAGGAATCCGAAGCCGGGAAATCCGGTGGAAAACTTCTGATAGAGTCGGACTCGCCGGAAAGGGAAAGCGCGAAAGCGTAGAACCTGGAAAGCGCCGAGGAAGTCGGACACGAAAGAGTCTGATAGAGTCGGAAACGCAAGAACAGAACGAAAGCCCGGAGGAAAGCCCGAGAGGGTGAGTACAAAGGA
>NZ_JBHWBP010000542.1:0-3496 GCF_042735575.1 Streptomyces sp. NPDC059564
GGGCGCGGCAGCGGGCGGGGTCGGTGGCGCGCGTGCGTGCTCCCGCGACCGGAAGGGCGGGAGCGGCTGGGGTTCGGGGGCCCCGGCTGCCGGGACGGTGGTGGGGGGTGGCTCGGCGGGCGGGGGCGGAGGCGCCGGGGGTGGCGGCTCCGTCAGGGGAAGCATGGACGATCCCGGGTGCGTCGGCTGCCGGGGCCCTGGTGGCGCGGGGACCGGTTGCGAGGTCGCCGGGGGCGCCGGGGCCGGGGTCACCGGGGTTGACGGGGCCGGGGTCGCCGGGCTCGGGCTCGATGGTGGCGGGGTCGCCGGGGCCGGGGTCGCCGGGTTCGGGCTCGACGGTGGTGGGGTCGCCGGGCTCGGGGTCAAGAGTGGCGGGGTCGCCGGGCTCGGGCTCGGGCTCGACGGTGGCGGGGTCGCCGGGCTCGGGGTCGAGGGTGACGGGGCCGCCAGGGCCGGGGCCACGGTCGGGCTGGCCGGGGCCGCCGGGGTCGGGGCCCCCGACCCCGCGGCCGACGCGGGCCACGGCCCCGGGGTCGGGGTGTACGGCCCCGGGGTGCGGCGGTTGGCGGTTCGGGTGGCCGGGCGGGTGCACGAGGCCGCTCGGCGGTGCCTCGGGCCCGGGCAGGGGCAGCTGGACCGGGCCGCCTTCGAGGAGCTGTTCCCCTGGCGCACCGGCTGGGCCTCCGCCGTCCTCACCGAGGGGCTGCTCGTCCCCGCCGGCGCCGGCTACCGCTTCGCCCACGAGGAGCTCTCCGACTGGCTCCAGGCCGCCCACCTCGACATCGGCACCGCCCTCGACGCCCTCGTGCACCACGGCCCCGCCACCACCGGCCCGCCCGTCCCCCGGCACCGCATCGGCCCCGTCCTGGAAGCCCTGCGCCGACTGCCGGTCACCGAGACCCGCAGCTGCCTGACCCGGCTGGTCGACGCCCTCAACGCCTTCACGGAGCAGCGCGAAGCCGTCCACCCCGACCGCGTCTGGTGGGCCTCCCGGCTGCTCCGCGGCACCCTGCTCGGCGCCGCCGACGCCACCCCGCACCTGCCCGTCCTGCACGCCCTCGCCGAGCACGTGGCCCGCGCCGGCCCCGGCGAGTTCGGCGGCTGGTTCTGGAACCGGCTCCGGCTGCCCGAGTCCGACCGCCTCGACCTGCTGCGCCGCCTGCTGCCCTCCGACCACCACTACCTGGAGGCCGCCGCCCGCCGCCTCGCCCGCGCCCCGCAGCTCGTACTGCCCCTGGTCTGCGCCTGGTTCACCGACGAACGCCGCCTGCGCGGTCGCCCCGGAGCCACCGTCGCCACCGCCGCCCAGGCCCTCCTGCACACCCACCGCGCCCTCGCCGTCGACGACCTCACCGAGGCCCTCGTCAGCGCCGCCCACCCCCGCGCCGACGAACTGCTCGCCGTACTCGCCGAGGACGAGCCCTCCGCCCTGTCCCGCGCCGTCGACCGCTGGGCACACGACGGGCGCCCCGGGCGCCGCGTGGCCGCGGCCGCGTACGGGCTCGCCACCGCCCCGCACGTCCGCACCCCCGCCGACCGGGAACTCCTGCGCTACGCCGCCCAGGCGCTGCTCGCCCGCCCCGGCGACATCACCCTGCACGGCAGCGCCCTCGCCGTGCTGCTCCGCGACCCCCAGGTGCGGGCCCGCTACCTGCCCGACGCCCTCGACTGCTTCCGCGACCCCGAGCGCGGCTCCCGGCTGCCCGCCACCGCGCTGGTCGCCGCACTGCCCGTACTGCCCGACCCCGACGCGGTGTTCGCCGCCCTGCGGTCCCGCGCCGACGGGGAGGTGCTCCGCGCGCTGGCCGCGCTCACCACCCCGGGGCTGGCCCGGCGCGCCGGTGACCTCGTACGGGACCACCTCGCGGGCCGCCCCGAGGACGCCCCGCACGCCGCCGCGTTCGTGGACCGGCGCCTGGAACAGGGCCCGGCCGCCGGGCCCGTGCTGCGGCCCCTCGTGCTGGAGCTGCTGCGCACCGCCCCGCCGTCCGTACGGGCCGAGCTGGCCCGCGTGCTGGCCGCGCCGGGCGGGGAGCCCGCGTCGACGCTGCGGGCCGAGCTGGCCGACGTACTGCTGCGCGAGGAGGCCGACCCGGAGGTCCTGGGAGCCTTCCTGGAGGCCCTCGCCGCCGCGACCTCCGCGCGCCCGGAGGACCGTACGCGCGAGCTGCTGCGCCGCACCGGCCGGCGGCTGCTGCGCTCCCCCGGCGGGCCCGTCGTCTTCGAGCACCGCACGGTCGAGCTGGCCCGGGCCGATCCGGCCTTCGGGGCCCTGGTCGCACGCTGGCTCGCGGACGCCGAGGCGGAGGCCGCGGCCCTCCTCGGGCCAGGTGCCCGGCGTACGGTGGAGACCCTCAGCAGGGCCGCCCCGGACGTGACATGAGGCTCGCGGGCCCGAGCCGGACGCCGATGCGGGGCCCCGGCCACCGGCATGGCAGTCTTAGACCTGCAATCGGCAATCGGTACAGGGACCAAACGGGTTCGGGCGAGGAGCGGTCACAGTGCAGCGCTGGCGTGGCTTGGAGGACATCCCCCAGGACTGGGGACGCAGCGTCGTCACCATCGGCTCCTACGACGGCGTGCACCGGGGACACCAGCTGATCATCGGGCGGGCCGTGGCGAAGGCGCGGGCGCTCGGCGTGCCCTCGGTCGTCGTCACCTTCAGCCCGCACCCCAGCGAGGTCGTCCGGCCGGGCAGCCACCCGCCGATCCTGGCCCCCTACGACCGCCGTGCCGAGCTGATGGCCGGCCTCGGCGTCGACGCGCTGCTGATCCTGCCCTTCACGGCGGAGTTCTCGCAGCTGTCCCCGGCGGACTTCATCGTGAAGGTGCTGGTCGACAAGCTGCACGCGCGCGCCGTCATCGAGGGCCCGAACTTCCGCTTCGGCCACCGCGCCGCCGGGAACGTCGACTTCCTGCGCGAGGTGGGTTCCACGTACGACTACGAGGTCGAGGTCGTGGACCTGGTGGAGCGCGGCGAGGCGGGCGGCGGCGTGCCGTTCTCGTCCACCCTGGCGCGCAGGCTCGTCGCCGAGGGCGACATGGAGGGCGCCGCCGAGATCCTCGGCCGCCCGCACCGGGTCGAGGGCGTCGTGGTGCGCGGTGCGCAGCGCGGGCGCGAGCTCGGCTACCCGACGGCGAACGTCGAGACGCAGCCGCACACCGCGATCCCGGCCGACGGGGTGTACGCGGGCTGGCTGACGGCGGACGGCGAGCGGATGCCGGCGGCGATCTCGGTCGGTACGAACGTGCAGTTCGACGCCACCGACCGGACCGTGGAGGCGTACGCGATCGACCGCGTGGGGCTGGACCTGTACGGGATGCACGTGTCCGTCGACTTCCTCGCCTACGTGCGGGGGATGGCGAAGTTCGAGTCGCTGGACGGGCTGCTGGAGGCCATCGCGGACGACGTGAAGCGGGCGCGGGTCCTGACGGACGCGTACGACGCCGAGCGCTGACGCCGCGCGAACGAGAGGGCCCGTACCGTCCTGGGGAC
>NZ_JBHWBP010000543.1:0-3484 GCF_042735575.1 Streptomyces sp. NPDC059564
GTCTGGGGCGGAGCCCCAGGAACGGTCCGCAGCTTCGAAGGAGTGAGCAACGCATGAGCACGCCCTACCCGTTCACCGCAGTGGTCGGCCAGACCGACCTGCGGCTGGCGCTCCTGCTCAACGCCGTGAGCCCAGCGGTCGGCGGCGTCCTCGTACGCGGCGAGAAGGGGACCGCCAAGTCCACCGCCGTCCGCGCGCTGTCCGCCCTGCTGCCGCGGGTGGACGTCGTACCGGGCTGCCGGTTCTCGTGCGCGCCCGCCGCGCCCGATCCGGCCTGCCCGGACGGCCCGCACGAGCCCGGGGCCTCGGCCCTGCGCCCGGCGCGGATGGTCGAACTGCCCGTCGGCGCCTCCGAGGACCGCCTCGTCGGCGCCCTCGACATCGAGCGGGCCCTCGCCGAGGGCGTGAAGGCCTTCGAGCCGGGCCTCCTCGCCGACGCGCACCGCGGGATCCTCTACGTCGACGAGGTCAACCTCCTCCACGACCACCTGATCGACCTGCTCCTCGACGCGGCCGCGATGGGCGCCTCCTACGTGGAGCGCGAGGGCGTCTCCGTACGCCACGCCGCCCGCTTCCTGCTCGTCGGCACCATGAACCCCGAGGAGGGCGAGCTGCGCCCGCAGCTCCTCGACCGGTTCGGGCTGACCGTCGAGGTGGCGGCCTCCCGCGAGCCCGCGCAGCGCGTCGAGGTCGTGCGCCGCCGGCTCGCCTACGAGGACGATCCCGAAGGCTTCGCGACCCGCTGGGCCGGGGACGAGCACGACGTGCGCGCCCGGGTGGTGGCCGCCCGCGCCCTGCTGCCGCAGGTCTCTCTCGGGGACACGGCGCTGCTCCAGATCGCGGCCGCCTGCGCCGGGTTCGAGGTCGACGGGATGCGCGCCGACATCGTGATGGCCCGTACCGCGACGGCCCTGGCGGCCTGGGCGGGGCGGACCGCGGTGCGCAAGGAGGACGTACGGCGGGCAGCGCTGCTGGCGCTCCCCCACCGGCGCCGCCGCAACCCCTTCGACGCGCCGGGCCTGGACGAGGAGATGCTGGACCGGATCCTGGACGGGTTCCCCGACGAGGAGCCCGAGCCGGAGCCCGAGCCCGACCCGGAGCCCCAGGGCCCGGACGACGGCGGGGACGGAGGGGACGGCGGCCCGGACGGGGACGGCGGCGGGGTCCCGCCGCAGCACGACGCGCCCCCGGCCCAGGACGCCCCGGAGACCTCCCCGGACTCCCCCGACACCCGCGAGGAGGCCCCGCAGCCCTCCGCGCAGGGCGCCGGTGCCGCCGAGCAGGCCGCCGTACGGGCCTCCGAGCCGTTCCGCACCAAGATGCTCAGCGTGCCCGGCCTCGGCGAGGGCGCGGCCGGCCGGCGTTCGCGCGCCCGCACCGCGCACGGCCGCACCACCGGCTCCCAGCGCCCGCGTGGCCACCTGACGAAGCTGCACCTGGCGGCCACCGTCCACGCGGCCGCCCCGCACCAGAAGGCGCGCGGCCGCGACGGGCGCGGGCTGGTCATCCGCAAGGACGACCTGCGCCAGGCCACCCGCGAGGGCCGCGAGGGCAACCTCGTGCTGTTCGTGGTCGACGCCTCCGGCTCCATGGCGGCCCGGCAGCGCATGAGCGCCGTCAAGGGCGCCGTGATGTCCCTGCTCCTGGACGCCTACCAGCGCCGCGACAAGGTCGGCCTGATCACCTTCCGGGGTGCCGGAGCCGAACTGGCGCTGCCGCCCACCTCCTCGGTGGACGCGGCGGCGGCCCGCCTGGACCGGCTGCCGACCGGCGGCCGCACCCCGCTCGCCTCCGGGCTGCTCAAGGCCCACGAGGTGCTGCGCCTGGAACGGCTGCGGGATCCCTCGCGGCGCCCGCTGCTCGTGGTCGTCACCGACGGACGGGCCACCTCCGCCGGGGCGCTGGGCGGCGATCCGCGCGCGATGTCGGAGCGCGGCGCCCGGCTGCTGGCCGCCGAGGGGGTCGCCTCGGTGGTCGTGGACTGCGAGTCCGGGCCGGTCCGGCTGGGGCTGGCCGGAGTACTGGCCGCCGACCTGGGCGCACCCGCCGTGACCCTCGACGGGCTGCGGGCCGACTCGCTGGCCGGGCTCGTGAAGAACGTACGTACCGCAGTGACCCACGAAGCCTCCAGGAGGGCCGCGTAATGCCGCAGGGACAGCCGTCCGTCGTACCGGACGACGGACTCACGACGCGTCAGCGCCGCAACCGTCCGCTCGTCTTCGTCCACACCGGCCCGGGCAAGGGCAAGTCGACGGCCGCTTTCGGTCTGGCGCTGCGCGCCTGGAACCAGGGCTGGCCGATCGGGGTGTTCCAGTTCGTCAAGTCGGCGAAGTGGAAGGTCGGCGAGGAGAACGCGCTGAAGGTGCTCGGCGCCTCCGGCGAGGGCGGCACCGTCGCCTGGCACAAGATGGGCGAGGGCTGGTCCTGGGTCCAGCGCGACGCGCAGCTCGACAACGAGCAGGCGGCCAAGGAGGGCTGGGAGCAGGTCAAGCGCGACCTGGCCACCGAGACGCACAAGCTGTACGTGCTCGACGAGTTCGCGTACCCGATGCACTGGGGCTGGATCGACGTCGACGAGGTCATCGAGGTGCTGCGGAACCGTCCCGGGACCCAGCACGTGGTCATCACGGGCCGCAACGCGCCGGAGAAGCTGGTGGAGTTCGCGGACCTGGTCACCGAGATGACCAAGGTCAAGCACCCGATGGACACCGGCCAGAAGGGCCAGAGAGGCATCGAGTGGTGACGTCCGTGAACGTGCCCCGGCTGGTCATCGCCGCGCCGTCCTCCGGCAGTGGCAAGACCACCGTGGCGACGGGCCTGATGGCGGCCTTCGCGGAGCGCGGCCTCGCCGTGTCCCCGCACAAGGCCGGGCCCGACTACATCGACCCCGGCTACCACGCGCTCGCCACCGGCCGCCCGGGACGCAACCTGGACGCCTTCATGTGCGGGCCGGAGCTGGTGGCCCCGCTGTTCGCGCACGGGGCGGCCGGGTGCGACCTGGCCGTGGTCGAGGGCGTGATGGGGCTCTACGACGGGGCCGCGGGGCGGGGCGAGCTGGCGTCGACGGCGCAGGTCGCGAAGCTGCTGCGGGCGCCGGTGGTGCTGGTCGTGGACGCCTCGTCGCAGTCCCGGTCGGTGGCCGCGCTGGTGCACGGCTTCGCCTCGTTCGACCCCCAGGTGCGCCTCGGCGGCGTGATCCTCAACAAGGTGGGCTCCGACCGGCACGAGGTGATGCTGCGGGAGGCGCTGGAGGAGGCCGGGATGCCGGTCCTCGGCGTGCTGCGGCGGGCTCCGCAGGTGGCGACCCCGTCGCGGCACCTGGGGCTGGTCCCGGTGGCGGAACGGCGGGCGGACGCGCTGGCCTCGGTGGCGGCGCTGGCCGACCAGGTCCGTGCGGGCTGCGACCTGGACGCCCTCATGGCCCTGGCGCGCACGGCCCCGCCACTGGCTTGCGAAGCCTGGACTCCGGAGCTTGCGGGGATTC
>NZ_JBHWBP010000544.1:0-3483 GCF_042735575.1 Streptomyces sp. NPDC059564
TTGTGTTTAAGTGACTGCCCGTCCCGGACCCCGTCCGAGCTCCGGCCGGCCGACGCGTCGGGCCGCAGCGCCAGCAGGGCCAGCGCCCGCCACTCGTCCTCGTCGGGCCGGCCCGAGGTGTCCACCTCGGCCCGGCGCTCGATCCCCGCGAAACCGCCCGTCCGCACCACTTCGATCCGCATGCGGCCTTCTTACCCGAGAACGGCCGCCTGCCCCAGGCCGCCTGCCCCAGGCCGCCTGCCCCAGGGCGGCCGACCCGGGCCCGGCTACCCCAGGCCGACCGTCGCCCACGCCTTCTGCAGGGCCCGGTGCTCGGCGCCGCCGTCCCCGTACCGGGCGACGGCCGCCGCGACCGAGAGCCGGGCGAAGTCCGCGAAGTCGGCCTTCTCGGCCAGCTGCCCGCCCGTCAGGGTGTCGTACCAGATCTGCCCGGCCCGCTCCCAGGCCTTGCCGCCGAGCTCGCTCGCCGCGATGTAGAAGGCGTGGTTGGGGATCCCGGAGTTGATGTGGACGCCGCCGTTGTCGCGCGAGGTGGTGACGTAGCCGTCCATCGTGGCGGGCTGCGGGTCCTTGCCGAGCTCGTCGTCGTCGTACGCCGTCCCCGGCGCCTTCATCGAGCGCAGGGCGACCCCGCTCACGTTGGGTCCCAGCAGTCCGGCCCCGATCAGCCAGTCGGCCTGGTCGGCGGTCTGCCCGAGCGAGTACTGCTTGATCAGCGAGCCGAAGACGTCCGACATGGACTCGTTGAGCGCCCCGGACTGGCCGTGGTAGTCGAGGTTCGCCGTGTACTGGGTGACGCCGTGGGTCAGCTCGTGCCCGATGACGTCCACCGACACGGTGAAGTCGAGGAACAGGTCCCCGTCCCCGTCGCCGAAGACCATCTGCTGCCCGTCCCAGAAGGCGTTGTTGTAGTCCTCGCCGTAGTGCACGCTCGCGTCCAGGGCCAGCCCGGAACCGTCGATCGAGTGCCGCCCGTAGCCCTTGAGGAACAGCTCGTACGTGGCGCCGAGGCCGGCGTACGCGCGGTTGACCGTGGCGTCCTTGACCGCCTCGGCCCCCTCCTCGCGGACCTTCTTCCCGGGCAGCCGGGTGCGGTGCTGGGCGTCGTAGACGGTCCGCCGCGGCCCGTCCGCCGCGGGCACCTCCGCCGCGGCCGGGGCGATCCCGCGGACGGCGCTGATCCGCCGCCGGGTGCGCAGGGAGGCGTCCAGTTCGAGGGTGCGCTGTGCGGCGTCGGCCCGGGCGGAGTCGGCGGACCGCGCGGCCTTGTCGAGCAGGTGGGGCGGCACGACGGTGCAGAAGACGGAGTGGTGTGCGGGGGAGAGGAAGGCATCCATCCCGGCAATGTGGCAGTGGGTCATCCCCGTGTCACTAGCCGCAACCATGATTCATTCGACTGTCTGAAAGCTGTCACGGAGCGTTGACGGATCCACCGGAGCTCAGGGGAGTGAAAGGGGTTTAACTCACAAAGGGTGTAAATCGGACGTGGGGGTCTTGCATACTGAAACAGGTCCTCGCAATACGGCGCGGCTCGGCTAGGCTCGGTCCATCATGCGTTTCGGGCTGCTTCTCCTTAGCTGCCGCGGCGAGGGTCTGTAGTCGTAGGCCGACCCCCTCCCCGCGGAGTTTGGTGTTGCGGTTTTTACGACCGCCGTCGGCCGTCCCAGCGAACTACACGCGGACACGCGAGGAGCCCAACGCCATGAGCCAGCAGCCTTTTGTCGGTCGCCCCACGCCCATCACGAACGCGACCCACTCCCAGAAGTCCTCCGGGATGCCGATCCACAAGTACGGCCGGTACGAGCAGGTGGACATCCCCGACCGCACCTGGCCGGACGCCCGCGTCACCAAGGCTCCCCGCTGGCTGTCCACCGACCTGCGCGACGGCAACCAGTCGCTGATCGACCCGATGACCCCCGCCCGCAAGCGCGAGATGTTCGACCTGCTGGTGCGCATGGGCTACAAGGAGATCGAGGTCGGCTTCCCGTCCTCCGGCGAGACCGACTTCGCCTTCGTGCGCTCCATCATCGAAGAGGGCGCGATCCCGGACGACGTCACCATCTCCGTACTGACCCAGGCCCGCGAGGACCTGATCGAGCGGACCGTGGAGTCCCTGGCCGGCGCCAGGCGCGCCACCGTCCACCTGTACAACGCCACCGCCCCCACCTTCCGCCGCGTGGTCTTCCGCGGCTCGAAGGAGCAGATCAAGCAGATCGCCGTCGACGGCACCCGCCTGGTCATGGAGTACGCGGAGAAGCTGCTGGGCCCCGAGACCGTCTTCGGCTACCAGTACAGCCCGGAGATCTTCACCGACACCGAGCTGGACTTCGCCCTGGAGGTCTGCGAGGCCGTCTGCGACGTCTGGCAGCCGTCCGAGGGCCGCGAGATCATCCTGAACCTGCCCGCCACCGTGGAGCGCTCGACGCCCTCCACCCACGCGGACCGCTTCGAGTGGATGGCCCGCAACCTGACCCGCCGCGAGCACGTCTGCATCTCCGTGCACCCGCACAACGACCGCGGCACCGCCGTCGCCGCCGCCGAGCTGGCCCTGATGGCGGGCGCCGACCGCGTCGAGGGCTGCCTGTTCGGGCAGGGCGAGCGCACCGGCAACGTCGACCTGATCACGCTGGGCATGAACCTGTTCTCCCAGGGCATCGACCCGCAGATCGACTTCTCGCAGATCGACGAGATCCGTCGCACCAGCGAGTACTGCAACCAGATGGAGGTCCACCCGCGCCACCCCTACGCGGGCGACCTGGTCTACACCGCCTTCTCCGGCTCCCACCAGGACGCCATCAAGAAGGGCTTCGACGCCATGGAGGCCGACGCGGCCGCCGCCGGCAAGACCGTCGACGACATCGAGTGGGCGGTCCCGTACCTGCCCATCGACCCCAAGGACGTCGGCCGCTCCTACGAGGCGGTCATCCGGGTCAACTCGCAGTCCGGCAAGGGCGGCATCGCGTACGTCCTGAAGAACGACCACAAGCTGGACCTGCCGCGCCGCATGCAGATCGAGTTCTCGCGGATCATCCAGGCCAAGACCGACGCCGAGGGCGGCGAGGTCACGCCGAAGGCGATCTGGGACGCCTTCCAGGACGAGTACCTGCCCAACCCCGAGAACCCGTGGGGCCGCATCCAGCTGCGCTCCGGCTCGACCGCCACCGACAAGGACGGCACCGACACGCTGACCGTCGAGGCGGTCGTGGACGGCGTGGAGACGGTCCTGACCGGCACCGGCAACGGTCCGATCTCGGCCTTCTTCGACGCGCTGGCCGGCATCGGCGTCGACGCCCGGCTGCTGGACTACACCGAGCACACGATGAGCGAGGGCGCCTCGGCCGTGGCCGCCTCGTACATCGAGTGCGCGATCGACGGCCGCGTCCTGTGGGGCATCGGCATCGACGCCAACACCACCCGCGCCTCCCTGAAGGCGGTCATCTCCGCCGTCAACCGCGCGGGCCGCTGACCCACCCGCCCGTGGCC
>NZ_JBHWBP010000545.1:0-3481 GCF_042735575.1 Streptomyces sp. NPDC059564
GTCTTCTGGTTGCCGTAGATCTGCTGGGCACCGTTGCCGTTGACGGTGTTGATCCCGTTGTCGTTGCCGATGGCCATGGCCGGGGTCGCGATGGCCGCGCCCGCGCCGACGGCAACGGCGGAGACCGCGGCAGCGGTCATGATCTTCTTCAGCATTCTCGAGCAGTCCTTCGCTTGAGGGATAACGGGCCCCGATTGGGGAAGTCCCCCTGCTAACGCCCCCGCCCCCCACTTGTGGCGCCTTGTCACCCGATTGCCGCGTCGTCCGCTCCCGGGCACCTGGACTTCTGCGCGAGATGCCCCAGACTGCCGTTGATGACGACCAGGGCGTCACCCGCCACCTGCCCGCCCTTGAAGGCGACGGCGACCGCCGTCTCGCGCCCGTAGGTCGTGAACACCCATTCCCCGCTCCGCTGGGCCCGTTCGTCGTCGAGCACCCAGTCGACGCCGTTGACGTTCACACAGGAGTCGATGGTCGGGGCGAGCGGCCGCACACCGCACCTCAGCACGATGGCCCCGTCCCCCCACCCCGCGGCGCCCGTCCCCTCGACGGCATCCCGCTCCCGCCCGAGCAGCCGCTCCGGAAGCCCCGCGAGCGCCCGCGAACAAGCGGCCCCGCCCGCGAAGGGCCCGGCCGGCACCCGGTAGGCCCCGAAGACCTCCACCGCGGCGACGACACCACACAAAGCCACGACTCCCGCCGCGGCCCACACGATCAGCTTCCGCACGGCACACCCCCGCCGCCCAGCGTACGGATCACCCGCAGCGGAAAGATCTTCGGGGGTGACCGATGAGTTTTGCCTCGGGCCGGGGTCCACCTCCCGGACGCACACCGCGCCACGGCCCACCCGACGGGAGAACAGACATGTCGTTCCAGGCGTACCTCGACACCATCGAGACCAAGACGGGGCTGACGCCCCGACAGCTCGTCGCCCTGGCCGGGGAGCGCGGCTTCGACGCCCCGTCCACGAAGGCGGGAACGGTCCTCGCGTGGCTCAAGGAGGACTACGGCCTGGGCCGGGGGCACGGCATGGCCCTGGTCCACGTCCTCAAGCACGGGGCGAAGATCGACGCGAAGCACGTCGGAACGACGGGCCCGCACCGCGACGCCTGCGACACCCTCTGGCTGGACGGCAAGGCCACCCGCCCCGACGCCCACCGCTGACCCGGCGCGCTCAGGCCAGGTCGTCGCGGACCACCCGGCGGTGCGCGGTGCGCCACTTGCCGCTGGTGCGGACCAGGACGTCCTCCATGACGCACACGTACAGGACCTTGGAGCCGCCCCCGCTGGGCGTGACGTGCACCAGGGCCGAGCAGCGGGTGTGCAGCGTCCCGTCCGCCTGGGGCCGTACGTCGAGCATGCCGATCCAGTGGTCGAGGCGGCCGCCTGCCCGCCGCTGCCGTGCCGCGCCGGCGCGCACGTAGCCGGCGAGCCCGGCGCGGGCACGCACCGGCGCGGCCAGGGAGGGCGTCTCGAAGACGGCGTCCTCGGTGAAGGTGGCCGCCCAGCGCTCGGTGTCGTGCGCGTCCAGGATCTGCATCTGGTGCGCGTAGAACCGCTGCACCTCCGCGTACAGGGCGGCGAACTTCTCGCCCTGGGGCGGACGTTCGGCCGTGCCCACCAGTTCGACGGTCATGATCTCAGCCTCCGCTTCCGTCCGTGTCCGGACAGTCTTTGAGGCTCGGATCGAGCATCCTTGAAATACTCCTCAAGCGCTCCCGCCCCCGCCCGCGCCCCCGCCCCCGCCCGCGCCCCCGCCCCGGCTCAGGGCAGACGGCTGAACGCGGCGAAGACGTCGTCGAGTTCGTGCGTGTGCACGGTGAGCGACTCGGAGGTGATCGCCGCCCCGTCGAGGACCGCGAGCACGGCCCGCAGGCTCTCGACGCCGGCGTCGCCGGGGATCTGGAGCGTGAGCGTCGCGGGGTCGCTCCACGCGTCGCCGAACCCCGGGCCCGACACGGCGCCGAAGGCGGCGGCGGCACCTTCGAGCGCGGTCGCATCGGCGAACCGCAGGCGGACGAGCCCACGGGGCGGATCGTGCCGCGGCGCCGGCCGCATCCCCGGACCGCCGGACCCGCGAGGGCCGGCCGCCGCCCCGTCCGGGTCCGGCACGATCACCGTGCCGGCCCCGTCGGCGGTGAACATCTCCAGGAGGACGGAGTGCGGGATCCGTCCGTCGATCACCCGGGCCGCGCCCACGCCGCCCCGTACGGCGTCCAGGCAACCGGTCATCTTGGGCACCATGCCGTCGCTCAGCTCCGGCAGGAGCTTCTCCAGCTCGCGGGCCGTGAGCCGCGGGATGACCTCGTTGCCGTGCGGCCAGCCCGCGTACAGGCCGGCGACGTCCGTCATCATGACGAGCGCCTCGGCGCCCAGCGCGGTCGCCAGCGCCGCCGCCACGGTGTCGGCGTTGACGTTGTAGACCAGGCCGTCCTCGGCGCTGCGGGCGAGCGGCGAGACCACCGGGATCCGGCCGTCCGCCAGCAGGCTGTCCAGGGCGCCGGTGTCCACGCCGGTGATGTCGCCGACCCGGCCGACGTCCACCGGCTCCCCGTCGATCCACGGCACGTGCCGCACCGCCGTGAGGGTGTCCGCGTCCTCGCCGGTCATGCCGACGGCGAGCGGGCCGAAGCGGTTGATCAGCCCGACCAGATCGCGCTGCACCTGGCCGGCGAGGACCATCCGCACCACGTCCAGCACGGGCGGCGAGGTGACCCGGAGCCCGGCCTTGAACTCGCGCTCCAGGCCGCGCCGCGCGAGCTCGGCATCGATCTGGGGGCCTCCTCCGTGCACCACCACGGGCCGCAGCCCGGCGTAGCGCAGGAAGACGACGTCGCGGGCGAAGGCCGCCGTGAGCTCCTCGTCGACCATGGCGTGTCCGCCCAGCTTGATGACGACCGTCCGGCCCTGGTGGCGGGCCAGCCACGGCAGGGCGTCGCCGATGGACTGGGCCTTGGCCAGGGCCGGGTGCGCGCTGACGGTCATGAGAACCTCCCTCTGTGGAGGACCCCGGCCGCGGGCCGGGCCCCGGTCACCGGTGGACGCGCGCTCGAATGCGGCACGAGGACACTTGGCTGTGATGCGGGCTCTTGGGAAGGTGATACGCATACCCGTCGGCCCGAATCCATCCCACCGATGGATGATGATTCACTTTCCGCTCGAATGTGAATCGTGGACGGCTTGAATTGGAGTGGTTTGATGAGCAGCAACCCGTTCGACGACGCCGACGGCCGTTTCTTTGTTCTGGTGAACGACGAGGAGCAGTATTCGCTGTGGCCCTCGTTCTCCGAAATTCCCGCCGGGTGGCGCGCCGTGTTCGGCGAGGAGAGCCGCGAAAAGTGCCTCTCGCACGTGGAGGAGCGCTGGACCGACCTGCGGCCGCGGAGCCTGCGGGACGCGATGGACACCGCCGCGGTCGCCACCGACGCCGCGTGAGGTGACCCCCGTCACCGCCGTGGGGGGGGGGGCGGGGGGGGTGGGG
>NZ_JBHWBP010000546.1:0-3473 GCF_042735575.1 Streptomyces sp. NPDC059564
GCCGTGACGACGACGGGGTCTACGCGGTGCGGCGCAGCAGGGCCAGGTACATCGCGTCCGTGCCGTGCAGGTGGGGCCACAGCTGGACGTCGGGGCCGTCACCGAGGGCCGGGACGCCCTGCATGTACGGGCGGGCGTCGATGAGTTCGGCCGACACCGGCTCGGCGCCGGCACCCCGTCCCTTGAGGACGTCCTCCACGACGACCCGGGTCTCCGCCAGGTGCGGGGAGCAGGTCGCGTAGCCCACGACACCGCCGACGCGCACGGCGTCGAGGGCCTGGCGCAGCAGCCCGCGCTGGAGCGGCGCGAAGCCCTCCAGGTCCTCGGGACGGCGCCGCCAGCGGGCCTCGGGGCGGCGGCGCAGCGCGCCCAGGCCCGAGCAGGGCACGTCGACCAGGACCCGGTCGAAGGAGCCCGGCAGCCACGGCGGCCGGGTGCCGTCGGCCGCGATGACCTGGTACGGGCCCGGGTTGCCGTGGAGCGCGCGCTCCACGAGCCGCGCCCGGTGCGGCTGCTTCTCGGAGGCCAGCAGGAAGGCCCCGCGCCGCGCGGCCAGCGCGCCCAGCAGCGCCGCCTTGCCGCCCGGGCCCGCGCAGCCGTCCAGCCAGCGCGCGTCGCGGCCCTCGACCGGCACCGCCGCGAGGGCCATCGCCACCAGCTGGCTGCCCTCGTCCTGCACACCGGCGCGCCCGTCGCGGACCGCCTCCAGCGCGCCCGGCTCGCCGCCCTCGGCCATCCGGACCGCGTACGGGGACCAGCGGCCCGGCAGCGCCGAGTCCTCGCCGACCGCCTCCAGCAGCTCCTCGGGCGTGGACCGGCCCGGGCGGGCCACCAGCGTCACCTCGGGCCGCTCGTTGTCGGCTTCGAGCAGGTCCTCGATCCCGGCGCGGCCGCCGCCCAGCGCGTCCCACAGGGCGCTGACGACCCAGCGGGGGTGCGAGTGGTAGACCGCGAGGTGCTCCTCGGCGTCGTCCTCGTACGGCGGTGCGACCCGCTCCAGCCAGCCGTCGAGGTCGTGCGCGGCGATCTTGCGCAGGACGGCGTTGACGAACTTGGCGCGCCCGTCGCCGAGCACCACGCGGGCCAGTTCGACGCTGGCCGAGACCGCGGCGTGGGTGGGGATGCGGGTGCCGAGCAGCTGGTGGGCGCCGAGCGCGAGCACGTCCAGGACCGGCGGGTCCACCTCGCGCAGCGGCCGGTCGATGCAGGCCTTGATCACCGCGTCGTAGGTGCCCTGGCGGCGCAGGGTGCCGTACACGAGCTCGGTGGCCAGGGCCGCGTCGCGCGCCTGGAACTTCTCGTCCTGGCGGGCCTTCTTCAGCAGCGGGGGCAGGACGAGGTTGGCGTAGGCGTCGCGCTCGTCCACCGCCCGCAGCACCTCGAAGGCCAGCATCCGGACGGGGTCCTTCTGCGGCCGGCGGTGGGGCCTGCCGGGCTTGCCGCCCTGCTTGCTGCCGGACGGCTTGCCGTTGCCCGCGGCGGCGGGACGACGAGGGGGCTGTTCGCTCACGTGAAAGGTGCTCCGGGGTTACGAGGTGCTGCGGGGTCGCGAGGTGGTGCGGAGGTGGTGCCGGCGTCGGTGGTGCCGCTCGGAACGCGGCGGCCGGGACGGACCCGGCCCGGGTTCAGCCTACGTCGGCCCCGCCCAGGCGCTCGCCGGGCGCGATCCGCACCCCGCGGGCCCAGTCGGCGCCCTTCATCGGCTTCTTGCCCTGCGGCTGCACCCACAGCAGCTCCACGGCGTGCGAGCCGGTGCCGACGTGGACGTTGTTCTTGGCCGGGGCCAGCACCCCGGGCGCCAGGTCGGTGCGGTCGGTGACGAGGCCGACGGAGATCAGCTTGAGCCGCTCGCCGCGGAAGACGGTCCACGCGCCGGGCGCGGGGGTGCAGCCGCGCACCACGCGGTCGGCGCGCAGCGCGGGGGCGTTCCAGTCGACGCGGGCGTCCTCGACGGTGATCTTCGGCGCGTGGGAGATCCCCTCGGCGGGCTGTTCGACCGCGCGCAGGGTGCCGTCCTCGATGCCGTCCATGGTCGCCGAGAGCAGTCCGGATCCGGCGAACGCCAGCCGGGTCAGCAGGTCGCCGCTGGTGTCGGTGGGGCGGATCTCCTCGGTGAGGATCCCGTAGACGGGGCCGGTGTCCAGGCCCTCCTCGATGCGGAAGGTGGAGGCGCCGGTGACCTGGTCCCCCGCGATGATCGACTGCTGCACGGGCGCGGCGCCGCGCCAGGCGGGCAGCAGCGAGAAGTGCAGGTTGACCCAGCCGTGCCGGGGGATGTCGAGGGCGCTCTTGGGGATCAGGGCCCCGTAGGCGACGACGGGGCAGCAGTCCGGGGCGATCTCGCGCAGCCGGGCCTGGAAGTCCTCGTCGCGCGGCCGCGCGGGCTTGAGCACCTCGATCCCGGCTTCCTCGGCGCGCTCGGCGACGGGGCTGGCGACGAGCCTGCGGCCGCGTCCGGCGGGGGCGTCGGGCCGGGTGATCACGGCGGCGACCTCGTGCCGCCCGGAGGCGATCAGGGCGTCCAGGGCGGGCACGGCGACCTCGGGGGTGCCTGCGAAGACGAGCTTCACTGGGGTCTACCTCGCTATCTCGGCTGTCAGCAGCGCACCAGTCTATGGGGCCCGCACCGGGCCGCCCACCTGCGGCGGCGAGGGGGCGTACGCACACACGCGCGCCTCTCGCATATGCC
This sequence comes from Streptomyces sp. NPDC059564, assembly GCF_042735575.1. NCBI lineage: Bacteria > Bacillati > Actinomycetota > Actinomycetes > Kitasatosporales > Streptomycetaceae > Streptomyces > Streptomyces sp. NPDC059564. The sequence goes on from NZ_JBHWBP010000546.1 coordinate 2,690, forward strand.
GACACGCCCCCGGAGCGTGACTTCATTGCCGCATGACGCGTTGGTCAAGGCAGATTGACCGAAACGGGCCGCGATTGAGAACGGTGTCTGCGGCCCGATCCGCTCTTCAGCACCGGTTCGAGAGGCTTCTCCATGGCCGACCACGCCACCCATGACGCCCAAGCGCGCGCCAGCCTGCACCTCCTGGTGAGGGACATCGAGCGGGTTCGCCGGCAGGTGGACGCGCTGCGCACCCTCACCGCCCAGCTCGGCAACGTGTACCGCCCCCGCCGCTCCGGGCCGTCCACGGGCTTCGTCGTGTACGGCCGGGCCCCCGCGCCCACCGTCCGGCTCGCCCAGGAGCTGCGGGACAGCGTCGAGACGCTGGTCACCGCGGCGGTGGACTTCGACCGCTCCCTCGGCTTCTCGTGGGACGCGGTCGGCTCGGCCCTCGGCGTCACCAAGCAGGCCGTGCACCGCCGCTACGGTGCACGCCGCGCGCAGGCCGCCGAGTCCGCGGAACCGCAGGCCGAGGGCACCACGACCCGGACGCTGGGGCCGCTGCCGACGATCCCCGCCGCCCGCTCGGTGCCCCCGCAGCCGGTACGCGAGGAGGCGCAGGCCCCTGCCGCGGCGGGCCGCCAGTCGGCCTTCCCCGGTCCCCGCAACGGCTGACCGGCCCCCGCGCCGCCGGGTCGCCGACCCCCGACGGCCGGGCCGGTCCCCCGAGGCCGTGACCCTGCGGGGCCGTCCCCTACCCGCCCTTCCACCGTTCCCCGGGCTTCGCCCGGACCCGTTCTGGGGG
>NZ_JBHWBP010000547.1:0-3453 GCF_042735575.1 Streptomyces sp. NPDC059564
GGCACGCCCGGCACCCCCGGCGGGCAGACCCCCGGTACGCCGGGCACGGGCACGCCCGGTACGCCGGCCGCCCCCGGTACGGGGTCCGTCACCCCCGTCACCCACCCCGGCCAGGGACCCGGTACGCCCGGGCTCGCCGCCACCGGCGCCGGTGACGCCCTGACGGCCGGTGTTCCGCTCGCGGGCGGCCTGCTGCTGGCCGGCGCCGTGCTCTACCGGCGCGCCCGCAACGCCGCCTGACCGGGTACTTCGACGCGGGCCCCGGGACCGGGGCCCGCGTCACCAGGTCGCGCGGACCTGCCGGATGATCCGGCGGCGCAACCGCACGCGGCGGCTGCCGTCCCGGAACAGGGCCAGGCGGTCCAGCTCCCAGTGCCCGTACTCCGCATGGTCGGTCAACAGGCGGGTCGCCTCCTGGCGGGAGGTCCCGCGAGGCACGTACACGTCGACAAATTCGTATTCCGGCATCGCATCTATTGTGCGGGCACGGGCCCGCTACGGATAGCGTCTGCACTATGTCTGATGCCGCTCTGCCCACTGTTGCCGAGGTACGCGCCGCCGCCGAGGCGGTCAAGGCCGCTCTCGACCGTCACCTCGCCGCGGTCGAGAGCAGGATCGGGGACGAGGACCCGGCCGTTTACGCCGCCTTCAACGAACTCGCCGCCGCCGCCGAGGAGTACGACGAACTCCTCTACGACCGCTACGACGAGGTCACCCCCTTCGAGATCCCCACGCCCGAGGACGGTGTCGCGTACACCGGCCCCGCCGAGCCCGCCGCCTTCAGCGTGCTCATCCGCCGCGACTACGCCGTCGTGGAACCGGCCCGGCTGATCGCCCAGGCCGAGCGCGTCGCCGCGCACGACCGGGACGCCGAACTCGTCGACGACGGAGGCACCGCGGGGGCGCTCGGGGTGCTCTTCGGGGAGTACGAGCCCGACGAGATCGCCTCCCGCTACAAGGAGTTCGGGCTGGAGGAGGGCGACTCCACGCTCTGGATCGCGGCCCTGGAGGAGGTCGCGGAACCGGGGGACTGGCTCAACTCGCCCTTCGGACAGGCCGATCCGCAGGACGTCCTGCACCGCTTCGACGTGAGCTCCGTCTTCGACGAGGAAGAGGACGACGACGGGGAGGACTTCGAGGAGGACGAGGAGAACGCCGAGCCGGGGCTGACCCCCGCCTGAGGCCGTGGCACGCGAAGCGCCCCCGCCCCGCCGACGACGGCTGGGCGGGGGCGCGCGTGCGTCACGCCTGCTGGTCCTGGGCGGCCGTGAGGGCCCGCAGCAGGCCCGTCAGCCGGGTCGTACGGGGCTTCGGCGGCACCTCGGCCACCGCGCGCGGCAGTGCCTGGTCCACCCCGTGCACCACCGACAGGTGCCGCTCGGCCCGTCCGAACGCCGTGTACACCCAGTCCCGCGACAGGGCCTCCGCCGCGTCCCCCGGCAGGACGACCACCACGGCCGGCCAGCGCGCGCCGACGGCCTGGTGCGCCGTCACGGCCCAGCCGTGCCGCACCTGGGCCTCCACCCGCTCCCTCGGTACGACGACCCGTGCGCCCGCCGCGTCCAGGTGCAGCCCCTGCGCGTCGGCCGTCACCACCCGCGCCGGGAGCGCCCGTCCTGGCGAGGGCACGTGGACCACGCGGTCGCCGGGGTCGAAGCCGCCGAACCGGCCGGGGCCGGGGTTCAGCCGCTCCTTGAGGGCCGCGTTCAGGGCGCGGGTGCCCGCCGCGCCGCCGTGGCCCGGGGTGACGACCTGCACCGCGTCCGCCGGGATCCCGAAGGCGCGCGGCACCGATTCGGAGACCAGCTGCACGGTGCGGTGCACGGCCTCCCCGGCGTCGCGCACCGGGACGATGACGATCTCCTTGCCGGGGGCGTCGACCTGGTTCAGCTCCCCGATCCCGATGCCCGACACCAGCTCGCCGAGCGGGCCGGGGTCCGGGGTACGGGACACCAGCCGGGGGCAGGCGGCGGCCGCCAGCACATCGGCGAACACCCGCCCGGGCCCGGCCGATCCGAGCACGCCGGGGTCGCCGGAGAGCACCAGACGGGCCCCGTCGGGCACCGACTCCACCAGCGCGGCGGCCGTCTCCACGTCCAGCTGGGGGGCGTCCAGCACGATGAGCAGGTCGAGGTCGAAGCGGCCGTCGGCGTCCCGCCCGGGGCCCTGCGTCCCCGCGAGCAGGCCCGCGACGCCGACGGCGTCCGCGGAGTCCCCGGCCGGGGCGTGCGCGGCCAGGGCGGCCCGCAGGCCCAGCTTCCGGGCGGCCGCCAGCAGGGCCAGCGGCTCGGCGCGGGCGGCCTCGCCGCCGGTGTGGGCGACCAGGCCGTGCCCGGCGACGGCGCGGATCAGCTCCGCGCCGGGGCCGGTGGCCGCCTCGGACCAGTCGGCCGGGGGGCCGAAGGTGGCGGACAGCCGGGCCAGGCCGTCGGCGAGGCTCTCCTCCGCCAGGGCGTACTCCTCCAGGCCCACGAGGATCCTTACGGGCTGCTCCTCGCCCTCCGCGACGGGCTCGCCCAGCGGCTCGTGGAACACCAGGACCGCGCCGTCCCCGATGGACGCCTCCAGGGCCTCGGCGGGGGCCGGAACGCCGTACTGGGCCAGGGCCTTCTCCAGGACCGGGGCCTCCAGCGCGGTGTGCCCCTTGAGGGCGGCCTGCGCCAGCAGCCAGCCCAGCAGGGCCGCGCCGCGGCGCTCGTCGGCGGGGCCGGCCTCCGGGCCCAGCAGGGCCTGCGCGAAGCCGTCCGCCTGCGTCGGGCGCACCCCGGGGACCGCGAGCAGCAGCCAGGGGTCCTCCGCGAGGCGCTCCGCCGCGCCCTCCCCGAGGGCCTCGGCGGCGGGCCCGGCCAGCGCCTCGGGGGCGCCGCCGCGGGCGAGCACCGCCCGTACGGCGCCGATGTCCCCGGTGCGGGGGGCGGCGGGCGCGGGGGCCGCCGCGGGGCGGGGGGCCGGGGGAGCGGGGGCCGCCTTGCGGGGTTCGGCGGGGGCCTCGTCGAAGTACACGGCGGAGGGCTTGGCGCCGCTCTCCACGGCCCGTACGGCGGCCAGCAGGTCGGCGGCCTTGCCGCTGAGCTTGGCGCCCGCGTCGACGGGGGCCTCGCGCTCGGCCTTCCGCCGCGCGATGCGCTCCCGCTCGACCTTCTGCGCCGCCAACTCGGCCTGCGCCTCCGTCAGCTTGGCCCCGGCTTCGCCGGAGGCGGCCGCGTCCGGCTCGGCGCCCCCGGCCCCCTGGTCGTCCGAGTCCGAGTCCGCGTCCGAATCCGCGTCCGCGTCGGCTTCGGCCTCGGGACCCGGGTCGGTGGCGTCGTCGTCGTGTGCCGTGGGGTTCGGCTCCGGGGTCGGCGGGGGCTCGTGCCCGGTGCCGGCGTCGGCGGGCCGGGATTCCGCTTCCTCCGCGGGGGCCTCGGGGTCCGTACTCACAGCGTGCTCGAGTCCTGATCGGGATAGCGGTGC
>NZ_JBHWBP010000548.1:0-3448 GCF_042735575.1 Streptomyces sp. NPDC059564
GGTCCAGCCGCAGAACGCTCCACCCCGCCCCCTCGGCGGCGGCCAGCGCGGGGGCGAGCGGCTGCGGGTCCAGGCTCATCGGAGAACCGCCTTGAAGGTTTCGTAGTGGTCGTCCGTGTAGTAGAACTCCCCGCCCCCGCCGGTCACGATCCGCCGGGCCCCGCGGTCACGTTCCCCCGGCGTCTTCACGGTGAACTCGTGGTAGTAGCCGCGCTTCTGCTTCGGCAGGGCCTTCTCGAAGTTCCCGAAGACGGTCCCGTCCTGCCGGTACGCGTACGGCCCGCCCTTGTCGATCAGGGCCAGTACCTCCCGCGCCTGCCGCGGCAGCGCGTCGGCCCGTACGGTGCCCATCCCCCTGGCCCACCCGGGCGTGGGCGCGGTCCCCCGGCCGGGGGCGTCACGGACACCGGCAGTGGCGCTGGCGCTGGCGGCAGGCGGCGCCGGGGCGGACTTACCGCCGCAGCCCGCCGCACCGACCAGCGCGGCGCACAGGAACAGCGCACCCAGCACACGCAGCAACGATCGGGGCACGTTCCGAAAGATCATGCACCGATCGTGCCAAATATCCGATTCGCTCGCGAATCGCCTGGTGACGTCAGAGCGCAGACATCTTGGTGTAGGGAGCCAGGACTCGTTTCTGGACCGACCCGAAGTCGACGAGGACGGCGATCCCCTCCTCGATACCGACGACACGGCCAAGGCCGTGCTCGTCGTGACTCACCCGGTCGCCGACGCTGAACTGCCGGAGCGGCGGTTCCACGGGGGCCTTGAACGGGCTGGACGGCAAATGGCGGCGAGGTACTGCTGACTTAGTCATTGAAGCCAGTATGCGCCCCCGGAGCCGCCCCGCGGTCCGCTGTTCGGGTCTCGATTCCGGCACCATCCGGATCACCGGCCGCCGCACGGCCCCGTCAGTCGTCCGGGTCGGCCCGCTCGAGCGCCGGCCGGAGCCCCGGAGCGGACTCGGTCAGCAGGTAGTCGGCGACCGCCGTGTCCGTAACCAGGCTGGTCACCAGCCCGGACCGGAGCACCGCCCCGATCGCGGAGGCCTTGCGCAGTCCGCCCGCGATGGCCACCACTTCGGGGATCCGGCGCAGCCGGTCCGCCTCGACGGTGATGCACCGTTCTCCGAGATCCCGGCCGACCCTGCGGCCTTCCGCGTCGAAGAGGTGCGCGGACATCTCGGCGGCCACACCGAGGGAGGCGTAGTGCGCCCGCTCCTCGTCGGTCAGCATGTCGTGCACGGTGGAGATGCCGGGCTCCCAGGAGCCGATGGAGACGGCGGCGACCGTCACCTTGTCGAAGTACTCGAAGGCGCGCGCGATGCCCGTCTGGCTGCGCAGCGCGGCCGCGGTCGCCGGGTCGGGCAGCAGCATCGGCGCGTAGATGGGGTGCGCGTCCCCGCCCGACACCTGCGCTGCCCTGCGGACGGCCTCCACGGACCCGCGCTCGGCCGTACCGGCGTCGTACACGCCGGTGAGCTGGACGACGGTGCAGGGAGGCAGCCGGTGCAGGGAGGCGGCCATGTGGATGGTGGAGCGCCCCCAGGCCAGTCCGAGGACGTCGCCCTCGTTGACGAGCTCGCCCAGCAGGTCGGCGGCGACCGCGCCGAGGTTCTCCGGATCCGGAGCGTCCTCGGTCGCGTCGGCCGGCGATTCCACGACCACGGCGTGCCGCAGCCCGTACCGGGCGCGGAGCGCGTCGGAGCGCTCCGCGTCCAGTTCGGCCGGCACGCGGATCTCGATGCGTACGAGGTCACGTTCGAGGGCGGTCTCCAGGACCCGGGCCACCTTGAAGCGGCTCACGCCGAACTCCTCGGCGATCTGGATCTTGGACTTGCCCTCCAGGTAGAAGCGGCGCGCCATGGCCGCCGCCTGAACCAGCTCCGCGGGTCCCATCCGCAGGGCTGACCGTCCCGCCGACATTGCAGACACCGCGTTCTCCTCACTGCTGTTCACACTGTCGTGTTCACACTCTCGACTCGCCGTTCATCCTGTCAGATCCGACGGCCGTTGATCAGCCTGGACGGCTTCCGTTCACCGAGCTGTTCATCAAGCCTTGGCTCAGTGGTCGCAAGCCCAGGGCGCCGCGGCGATGGCCGCGCCCGCCTGCTCACGCAGAGTCCGCACCGCGGCGGCCGGATCGACCGCCCCGTAGACCGCGCTTCCGGCCACGAACACGTCGGCTCCGGCCTCCGCGACCCGCTCGATGGTCGACGCCGAGACCCCGCCGTCGACCTGGAGCCAGAGGTCCAGTCCGTGCTTGGCGATGAGCTCACGGGTCCGGCGGACCTTGGGCAGCATGATGTCGAGGAAGGACTGACCGCCGAATCCGGGCTCGACCGTCATGATCAGCACCATGTCGAGCTCGGGGAGGATGTCCTCGTACTGCTCGATCGGGGTGCCGGGCTTGAGCGCCATCGCCGCCCGGGCCCCCATGGCCCGGATCTCCCGCGCCAGGCGCACGGGCGCCGCGGCGGCCTCCGCGTGGAAGGTGACGGAACCGGCGCCCGCCTCCACGTACTGCGGCGCCCAGCGGTCCGGGTCCTCGATCATCAGGTGCAGGTCCAGCGGGATGTCCGTGGCGCGGCTCAGGGACTCCACGATCGGGACGCCGAGGGTGAGGTTCGGGACGAAATGGTTGTCCATGACGTCGACGTGCAGCCAGTCGGCCCCCTCGACGGCCCGCGCCTCCTCGGCGAGGCGGGCGAAGTCGGCGGACAGGATGCTGGGATTGATCTGAACGGCCATGACCCAAGCGTGCCATGCCCTCGGCCACTTCCGGCCACGGCCCTGGAACTCGGTGTTCTCGTAGCGGCACTTAATTGATCAAGGCGCGGATTTCACCTGTCCTTCGGGGTGCCCGTCGTGGCCGGTGCCGCGGAGGGCCGCCTCCAACTGCCCGCGCAGCGCGTCCAGCCGGCTGCGGCCGGGAGTGAAGACCGGCATCTGGCGCACGATGTGGCGCACCTCCGGCGGGGCCTGCCCGACCGCCCGGCGGATCTCCTCGTCGCCGGCCGCGGGGTCACCGCCCGCGGCGAGTTCGCCCGCACGCGCCGCCTGCATCGCGGGCCCGAGGGCGTGCTTCGTCTGGTCGGCGCTGGCCAGGGCGTGGATGTACGGGCTCGCGGCCGCGTAGCCCGCGGCGCGGGCGGCGGCCGCGGCGGCCGGATCGCCGACCTCCCGCGCCGCCGCGAGGGCCGCGGTGGCCAGGGAGCGCAGCGGCCCCTTGCGCAGCTCTCCGCGCGCGTAGGCGCGGATCCCCTCGATGGCCTCGCGGGGCCGGCTGTCGGTGGGGGCCTGCTCCTCGAAGAGCGCCAGCACCCGCTCGGCGCTGCCGGCGGCCCAGGCCCCGAGGATCCGCCGGTCTTCGTCGCTGATGGTCACCTGGTTCACCCGGCCATCCTGCCGGGTCCGGGCGCCCCCGTCCCCGCGGTTTCGCCGGGTCC
>NZ_JBHWBP010000549.1:0-3399 GCF_042735575.1 Streptomyces sp. NPDC059564
ACCGGCCGGGCGCTCAAGGCCCTGCACACCCTGCGGAACACGATGGCACCCGTCCTCCAGGTCTCGGAGATCCGGACGGTGGCCGCGGACGAGGCGTGGCTCAGCCCCGCCTGGCAGCGGCAGAGCACCGCCCTGCACTTCACCTGGACCCGCGATCCCGAGGCGGTCGCGCCGGTGGTCAGGCAGATCGAGGAGGTGCTGGCGCCGCTGGACGCGCGCCCGCACTGGGGGAAGGTCTTCTCCACCCCGCCGCGAGCACTGGCCGCGACGTACGGGCGGATGGAGGACTTCCGCGCGCTCAGGAAGCGGCTGGACCCGCTGGGCAAATTCCGGAACGAGTTCACCGACCGGCACCTTCCCGGGGCCTGAGCCCGCCGGGTCCCGCCGGGGTCCCGGGGGCGCGCCGATGGCCGTGTCACGGCCCCTGCCGTTCCTCAGCCCGCTCGGGGATCCGCTCCGGCGCGGGGCTGAGTATCCTCGCGTTGAGCCGGCAGGCCAGTGAGGCCGCGAGCAGGGCCGGTACGCGGTTCGAGCCGGCCCCGGCGGCGCCGGGCCCGGGGCCGCCGGGAGTCGGCGCGCCTCACCCGTGCCCCGGGACGATGCGCGCCGGCCTGTCATCCGGCCGGGCAGGTGTGGGCGAGGGCCTGGTCGAGGCCGCTGCGGTGGACGGCGTCCAGGCCCATGGCCCGGACGGTCGTCACCTTCCCCCGCTCCAGCAGCGCGTCACAGCCGGGACGGGACAGCAGGGGCTCGGCCTCCTTGATGGCGGTGAGCAGGCGGCCGTCGACGCGGTCCAGGACCGGACGGACCTGGGTGGCGAGGTCGGGGCGGTGGGTCGGCCGCGCGGCGGGGTCAGCCCGCCACTGTGCGAAGAGCGCACGCTGGACGTCCTTGTTCGCGTCGATCTGGTCTTTGAAGATCCGCTGGACGGTGGCCTGGCCGATCCCGAGTTCCGCGGCCCGGGCGGCTGCGTTGCCCAGGACGGTCTTCTCGCGGGCCGGGTCATCGATGGGCTGGTCGGTTCCCCATTTCGCCGCGGCTACCGTGTCCGCGGTCATGACGCGCTCGGCGGCTAGCCTCGCGATCGTTCCCAGTGCCTGCTCGGCCATGGCGCTGCTCGACGCGACAGGACCCGACCGGACGGGATCGGCGCCGGTGGTCCGAGTGGACCCGCAGGCGGCGAAGGCGACGGCTCCGAGGCCGGTCAAGGCCAGCGTGGCGGTCACCATGCGGAGGGTGCTCGTCGTACTCATGCGAACCACCGTCCGCTCTCGTCGGTCAGGGCGCACTCCCCCAACCGGACGACTCAACCGTGGGCGGAGTGGGATCGCCTGGAGTCGTTCTTGCCTCCTGGTGGTGCGTGCGGGGCCGGTGGAGTGATCACCGCCGGGTGATCAACGGGGTCCGCTACCGAGTCCGGCCGGGTGTCCGGTGGCGGGACTTGCCGGAACGGTTCGGGCCGTGGGAGACCGTGGACCCCGTGTCGCGGAAACTGATCGTCCGGCTGGGGGAGGTGGTCCGATCGGCGAGTGCCCGGGACGTTCCCGCGGAGGGTTCACCACCGAAGTCCACCTCGCGGCCGACGGCCGGTGCCGGCCCCCCTCGGCCCTCGCGATCCGGCTCCGCACGTGATCCGAGAAACGTCGCCTAGCGCTCCTGGAGGACCGGGAACTTCCGTGGGGCGACCAGCAGGAGGACCAGCAGTGCGACGAGCGCGGCCGCTGCGGCGCCGACGTACACGTGGTCCACCGCGGTGGTGACGGCCGTACGCAGGTGCTCGGCAGCCGCGTCGGTGAGTGACTGGTGGTCCAGTGCCCGGGCGACGTCGTCGAGGTGCGTCGGCATCCCCGGCTCCGTTGCGCCGACCAGCCGCGATCCGATCGTCGCGCTGGCGATCGCGCCGAAGAGCGCGCACCCGATGCTCTGGCCCACCTGCCGGCAGGACAACAGCGACGCGGTGGTCACCCCGCGCTCCGCCCAGCGCACCGTCGACTGCACCCCGACGACCAGCGGCGTCTGGAACAGGCCCAGGGCGGCCCCGAGGCCCAGCATGAGCAGGGCCGGCTGCCAGGGCTGGGCGGGGTGCGGGAGGAGCGGGAAGGCGGCGAGGCAGAGGAAGGCGGCCCCGATGCCGAGCACGGCGGAGTTGCGGAAGCCGATGCGGCGGTAGACGTGCTGGCTCAGGGCGGAGGAGATGGGCCAGCTCAGTGTCATCGCCGACATCACGAAGCCCGCGCCGACCGGGCCGAGACCGAGCGCGGACTGGGCGTAGGTGGGGAGGAAGACCATCGGCGCGACCATGAGCAGTCCCAGGGCGGCCATGGCCAGGTTGACGGAGGCGATGGTGCGCCGGCGCCACACCCAGCCCGGCAGGATCGGGTCCGCCGCGCGCCGCTCGACGTACACGACGACTCCGGCGAGGAGGGCGCTGGAGCCGAACAGCACGAGGGAGGGCACCGAGGTCCACGGCCAGGCGACCCCGCCCTGGACCAGGGCGAACAGCAGCAGACCGCCGCAGGCGAACACCGCCAGGGCACCCCGCCAGTCGATCCGGGCCACCACCGCACGCGTCCGGGCGGCGGCGACCTGGTCGGTGTCCCGCAGGTGCCGGATGACCAGGGCCAGGGCCAGGGCGCCCAGCGGGAGGTTGATCAGGAAGATCCAGCGCCAGTCGGCGTAGCCGGCGAGCAGCCCGCCGAAGGCCGGTCCGGCGATGGAGGCGGTCGCCCACACGGTGGCCATCCGGGCCTGGATCTTCGGCCGGTCCTTGAGCGGGTACAGGTCCGCGGTCAGGGTCCGTACGGTGCCCTCGATCGCTCCGCCGCCGAACCCCTGCAGGATCCGGAAGGCGATCAGCGCGGCCATGCTCCAGGCCGCGGCGCACAGGAGCGAGCTGACCAGGAACAGTCCCATGCCGACCAGGAGGACGGGCTTGCGGCCGAAGGTGTCGGAGAGTTTGCCGCAGACGGGGAGGACGACCGTGAACGAGAGCAGGTAGCCGGCGAACAGCCAGGAGAAGAGGGAGAAGCCGCCGAGGTCGCCGACGATCTGCGGGACGGCGGTGGCGACGATGGTCCCGTCGAGCGCGACGAGCGCGACCGACACCATCAGCGCCGCGACGACGGCACGCCCCGGGCGGCCCGGTTCCGTCGGCACGGCGCGGCCGGCCGCCGAACGGCCCGCGCCCGCAGGGCCCGCCCCTCGGAAGGCTTCCTTCCGGTCCTTCAGGTTCGTACACGTGCTCATCGTGGTCCTCCGTCGCAAACGACTTCGAGGAACACCGTCGCTCCTGCACACCGCCCGCGGTGTCCCCCGAAGGGCTCGGCCCGAGGAGGGAGCCGTAGACCCCCCGGTTCCTCCATTGGGACGACAGCGGCGGCGGCCTGCCCTTCCGGGAGC
>NZ_JBHWBP010000550.1:0-3398 GCF_042735575.1 Streptomyces sp. NPDC059564
GTCGTTGAGGGCGCGGGGGGCCGTGAACCCCTCGCCCGAGATGGTGACGTACGTGCCGTTCGCCGCGGGCGTGACCGTACAGCTGGCGGTCGGCACCGCGGCGCCGGCGGCCGGTGCGAGGACGACGGTGCCGCCGCAGACGACCGAGGAGACGAGCAGGGACGTGACCGCGGCGCATCGGGTGCGTCGGTACATGGGATGCTCCCATCGGAGACGGAGGGGGAGCGCGCGCATCCCCTCCATGCTGCCCCGCCCGCCACGGGGTGTCGACCGGGGACCGCGCAGCCCTGGTGCCCGAAGGTCAGGACGCCGCCGGGCGCGCCCCGTGCGAGGGGACGGGGCTGTCGGTCAGGGCCGCCGTCAGCGCGCCGTGGTCGGCGAGCGTGAGGTCCGCGTAGCCGAGGGCGAAGCGGCCGACGGCCCGGTCGAAGGTGTCGCCGGAGCCCAGGTAGCCGGCGATCGCGATCCGGTCGCCGGTACGGGCGTGGGCGCGGGCCAGGGTCCGGCCGCACAGGCGCGCGTACTCCTCCAGCAGGATCGGGTCCATGCCGGAGACGTCGGCGGACCCCTTCATGTCGCGCAGCTGCCGCCAGTAGAACGGCCGGCCCGCAGGCCCCGTGGCCCAGCCGAGGAAGATGTCGCCGGCCGCCTGCATCAGCCGCTGGCCGGCCACCACCCGGTGCCCGGCGTGCCGGTGCCGGGACGCCCCGGCGTGGGCCTCCAGCACCGAGGGACCGGCCTCCTTGATCTGGAGGAACAGCGGGTCGCCCGCGTCCCGCCCGGTCAGCAGGACCACGAAGCAGCGGGTCCCGACGCTGCCCACGCCCACCACCTTCCGGGCCACGTCCACCACCTGGAAGCGGTCCAGCAGTTGCCGCCGCTCCTCCGGCAGGGAGTCCCGGTAGTCCGCGAACACCTGCCGCACCGTCACGTCGTCCAGTTCCGCGACCGGCTCCAGCAGCGGCGGATCGCGGCGGATCCGCGGCCGGCCGTCCACCACCTCCGTCATCTTCTCCAGCGCCTGCAGGCTGGTGCGCCGCCGGGCACGCTCCAGTCCGGCCGCCACCCGCGCCCGGTGCCGGCGCCGCACCAACGGCAGCACCTCCGCGCTGTCCACCCGCTCGTACCAGACGGCGAGTTCCCCGAGCCCGGCCAGCCTGCGCACCGTGTGCCGGTACGAGGCCACGGCCGCCTCGGCGGCCCGCAGTGCGTCGGCGTCGTCGTGGCCGTTCGCCCGGGCGGCCACGGCCACGCTCGCCGCCAGCCGTTTGACGTCCCACTCGAAGGGCCCGGGCAGCGTCTCGTCGAAGTCGTTGAGGTCGAACAGCAGGGACCGCTCCGGTGAGGCGTACAGCCCGAAGTTCAGCAGGTGCGCGTCCCCGCACAGCTGCACCAGCAGCCCGGTGTGCTCGCCCGCCCCCAGGTCGGCGGCCATCACGGCGGCCGCCCCGCGCAGGAATGGGAAGGGGCCCGCCGCCATCCGCGCGTACCGCAGGGGCAGCAGCTCCCGCAGCCGGCCCGCGCCCTGCGCCGCCAGGACGGACAGGGGGTCCGCCCGCGTGTCGGGCCGCGGCGTCCTGTCGTGCGCCGACCGGGGCAGCCGCTTGCGCCGCGCCCGGCCGTGCCGGGCCCGCTCGTCGGGGGAGGCGGGCGCGTCCATGCCCCACTCATACCACCGGATCCGGCCGTCCGCCGATCGGGCGACCGTGCGGTGTGCCGGACGACCGTACGGGGGCGGGCGGCGCAGGGTCGTTCTCGGCGCCGTGCCCGGCGCCCGGACGCGAGACGGGCCGCGGAACCCGCGGAGCGGGAGATGGGGAGACGCAGATGCGCATGTTCAGGAGGATCGCGTGGTCGGGAACGGCGGCAGCCGCCGCGGTCGCCCTCTTCGCCGGGAACGCGCTGGCGACGTCCTCGGGCGCCGACGGCCTGGTCGTGAGCCACGCAGGTCTGAAGGTGCACGCCCACGCGAACCTCGGCGCCAAGGTGGTCGGGGTCCTCGACCCCTGGCAGAAGGTCAAGCTGGCCTGCCAGACCGAGTCCGCGTGGGTGCAGGGCAACGACATCTGGTACCGGCTGCAGGGCCGGCCGGGCTGGGTGTCCGCCCGCTACGTGCACAACTACACCCTCGTCCCCTGGTGCTGAAGCGGGGCTGAACGTAGAGCTCGACGCGCGGCTGAACACCCGGCCGGGACCGGCCCGAAGGGCACGATCACGCCCTCTCCCCCTCCCCGGCCGGCCGCTCGCGCAGGCGGCGCGGCCACCGCCGGCGGTCGCGCCGGGCCCGCGCGTGCCGGTCCAGTTCCTCCAGCAGCCGCTCGGACCGCTTGTCGACGCTCAGCTCGTCCAGCACCCGGTCGGCCTCCGCGAGGAGCGCCCCGTACAGCTGCCATTCCCCGGGACGGCGGGCGATCTGCCCGGGCAGCAGCGCCGCCAGCCGCTCGCGGCTCTCGCGGGCGGTGCCGAGTTCCCGGATGAGGAGGGATTCGGCCTCCTCGGCGTTCGAACTCACCTGGGCCGTGATCAGCCGGGCGAAGGCCTCCACGGCCGCGGCGGTGTGCCCGTACAGCTCGCGCAGGGCGTCGGCGACCGGGGGAGGGAAGGGCGGCTCGTCGCCGCGCGCCTTGGCCAGGTCGGTGAGCGTGCGGCAGGAGACGCGCAGCACCACCGCGCAGATCTCCAGGGTGTCCAGTCCGGTGCGCAGCACCAGCCCGAAGAGGACCCCCTCCTTGACCCGGGGGTTCAGCCGCAGGCTGTCCTCGGCCTGCCGGAGCGCGGCGTCGACGTCCGCGATGTCGTTGTCGAGCCGACGTGCCTCGTGCAGCCGGGCCGCGGCCCGCTCCACCGTGGTCGCCCCGTCCGTCTCGCCGCCGATGTGCAGCAGCAGGGTGCTCATACGGGCGGCGAGATCGGTGATCGATTCGCCGGCGGGCCCGATCCAGACCGGCGGGACCAGCAGCACGTTGAAGGCGAGGCCCACGGCGGCGCCGATCAGTGTTTCGAGGACCCGGTCCCAGGCCGTGTCCGCCACCTGGGTCACGCCGAGGACGAGCATCGCGCTGATGGCCACCTCGGGGACGAACTCGCCCGCGCGCACCAGCCGCCCCACGACCAGTGAGGCGAGGATGATCAGTCCCAGGCTCCACCAGGTCAGGCCGACCAGGGCGCTGAACCCGATCGCGATCAGCACCCCGGCGACGACGGAGTTCACGCGCCGGATGCCGGTCGTGAGCGTGGAGTAGAGGGTCACCTGGACGACGAGCAGCGCGGTCAGGGGCGCGGTGAGCGGCGCCGGCTCGCTGCTGAGGCGGAGCGCGACGACGTACGAGACCACGGCGGCGGCCGTCGAGCGGAGCGCCTGGACGACGGCGGGCTCCCGGTGGCGGCGTACGAGTCTC
>NZ_JBHWBP010000551.1:0-3377 GCF_042735575.1 Streptomyces sp. NPDC059564
CGCCGGCGGCGGCCCTGGCGGGGTCGAGGTCGTTGACGACGACGGTGGCCCCTTCGGCGGCGAAGCGGTGGGCGAGGGCCGCGCCGATGCCGCCGCCCGCGCCGGTGACGACGACTCGCTGGTCCTGGTACGCGCTCACGGGGGATCACCTTTCGCCGCTGACTGCCGGATCCCGGGCAGACTAACCAGTCGGTATGTCGGGGCGGAAGGGGGGCGGGCCCTAGCGTGTCCGGATGACGCTGTCACGACGCGGGGTGCTGGGACTGGCGGGGGCCGTGGGGGCCGTGGGATCCATCGGGACCGCAGCGGGAGGAGCGGCCGCTGCCGCGCCCGACCGGGTGCGTACCGGCTTCGAGCGGCTCGCCGCCGACGGGTACGCGGAACTCGCCGGGCAGCGCGTCGGGGTCGTCACCAACCCCACCGGGATCACCGCCGACGCCCGCCACCTGGTCGACGTACTGCACGCCGACCCCCGCGTGGACCTCGTCGCGGTGTTCGGCCCGGAGCACGGCTTCCGCGGGACGGCGCAGGCGGGCGGTTCCGAGGGGTCCGGGCGGGATCCGGCGACGGGGCTGCCCGTGTACGACACGTACGGCACGAGCGGGCAGAAGCTCGCGGACCTCTTCACGGCGGCGGGGATCGACACCGTCGTCTTCGACATCCAGGACGTCGGGGCCCGCTTCTACACCTACGTGTGGACCCTCTACGACTGCATGCGCGCGGCCGCGCTCGCCGGCAAGGCGGTCGTGGTGCTTGACCGGCCCAATCCGGTGGGCGGGCGCCGGGCGGCCGGGCCGGTGCTGGAGCGCCCGTACGCCAGCTTCGTGGGCCGGGAGCCGATCGCGCTCGCGCACGGGATGACGGCCGCGGAGCTGGCCCTGCTGTTCAACGGCGAGTTCCCCGGGGCGCGTCCGGTGCGGCTGCGGACGGTGCGGATGGAGGGGTGGCGGCGGGAGTCGTTCTTCGGGGCGACCGGACTGCCGTGGGTGCCGCCGAGCCCCAACATGCCCACTCCGGACACCGCCCTCGCCTACGCGGGGACCTGCCTGTTCGAGGGGACCAACCTGTCCGAGGGGCGGGGCACCACCACCCCCTTCGAGGTGGTCGGCGCGGAGGGCGTCGACCGGCGCTGGGCGGAGGCGGCCGACGGGCTGGGGCTGCCCGGGGTCTGGTTCCGCGAGACCTGGTTCACCCCCTCCTTCTCCAAGTACTCCGGGAAGTCCTGCGGCGGGGTCCGGCTGGTCGTGCACGACCGCGAGGCCTTCGACCCGGTCCGGACGGGCATCGGACTGCTGGTCACGGCGCGGCGGGTGTGGAGCGGCTTCTCCTGGCGGCCGGACCACTGGATCGACCGGCTGACCGGCTCGGACCGGGTACGGACGCTCGTGGACGCGGGCGCGGGGGTGGAGGAGATCGCGGGCGACTGGGCGGCGGGGCTGGCACGGTTCGCGACGACGAGGCAGGAGTACCTGCTCTACCCCTGACGCCGGGGCCCGGGAGGCCCGATCCGGTGCTGCCGCGGGGCTGGCCGAGGGGGGCCGGCAGCGGGATGCTGCCAGCACCGGAGGCGCGGCGCGCAGGGGGAGGACGTCATGGCGGAGAACTGGGCCGTACGCGGGACGGGGACCGGAGCCGGGATGGACGTCAAGGCCGCGTTCGGGGCCCTGGGCGGCGGGGCTGCGGCCGCTGCCGCGCCCGAGGTCGGGGTGGCCCCGTACCGGGAGCTGACCTTCGACGCCCAGGGTGACGTGGACCCGGCGACGCGGGCGGCGGTGGCCCGGATCGAGGCCACGGACCTGCTGGTCTTCGCGCACGGCTGGAACAGCGAACGGGCCACCTCGACCCGGCTCTTCGACCGGTTCTTCGCCCCCTTCCCCGGGCTGGTCGGGACGGGGGTGCGGCTCGGTTTCGTGGGGGTGGTCTGGCCCTCGGTCCGCTTCGCCGACGAGCCGATACCCGACTTCGACCCGCACGGCGCCCTCCCCGGTCCGGACACCGCCACCGCGGCCCTGGACCCGGGCACGCGGCGGGCGCTCGGGGCGTTCTGGCCGGGGCGGGAGGCGGAGCTGGACCGGGTCGCCGAACTGCTGGACGAGCGGCCGGAATCGGAAGCGGCGTTCGCCGAATTCGGGGCGCTGGTACGGGAACTCGCCAATGTCGACCGGGCCGAGCCGGGCCCCGGCGCGGCCGCGGGCGGCGCCGGCGTACCGGCCGTCTTCGCGCGGGACGTACTGGAGGTCTGCCGGGCGCTGGCCGACGCCCTGGCCGCATCGGGGGCGTCCGCGGGCGACACGGCGGACTTCGCGCTCGGCGACGGGCTGCGCACCCTGTGGGGCGGGGCCAAGGAGCTGCTGCGCCAGGCGACGTACTACGAGATGAAGAAGCGGGCCGGGGTGGTCGGCGAGCACGGGCTCGGGCCGGTGCTGGCGGACCTGGCCGGTCGGCGCCCGGCCCTGCGGATCCATCTGATCGGCCACAGCTTCGGGGCGCGGGTGGTGTCCTTCTCGCTGCGCGCCGTGCCCGACGGGGCCCGCCACGTGAAGTCGCTGACGCTGCTCCAGGGCGCCTTCTCCCACTACGCCTTCAGCGACCGCCTCCCCCACGACGCACGCCGCGGCGGCGCGCTGCGGGGGCTCCACCGCAGGGTGGACGGCCCGGTGGTGGCCTGCCACTCCTCCCACGACAGCGCACTCGGGCTGTTCTATCCGCTGGCGTCCCGGATGGCGGGTGATTCGGCCGGTTTGCTGGGCTTCGACGAACGGTGGGGCGCGGTCGGGCACGACGGGGTGCAGGCCGTGCCGGGCGCGCCGCGGCTGAGCCTCGAAGCGGCCCTGCGCGACGGGCTGCCGGAGGCGGGCTGCGTCAGTGTGGACGCGGGCTCCGTGGTGCGGCGCGGCGGTCCGCCCTCGGGGGCGCACAGCGACATCTGCCACGAGGAACTGGCCCGGATCGTGGTCGGCGCGGGGCGCATGGGGCGCTGACTTCCGGCCATGTGCCACCCGCACGCCTCGACCGCCCCCGCATGCGCCCACAGCCGACCGGGCATGTTGGGCACGTCAGGGCGGGCTGCTTCGTTCGACGGGGTAGTGCGAACACAGGTGTGGGCGGGGGCACGGCGGCGGAGGTGAAGGTGCGATGGCGGGATTTCGGAGTCTGGCCTACCAGGTGCGTGACGCGCGCAACGACCGGGCCCTGCGGCGCCATTCGCTGCGCCGCTGCCTGGAACGGTTCGCCCCCTACGGGCACCGGGCGACGTGGTGGCACCTGTGCGACCGGCATGGGATCGCCCCCGAGGACCGGGGCGCGGATCCGCTGCGGCTGGTCGCGGCCCTGGAGGAACTGGAAGACGCCCGGGCGGTCTGGCTGGAGTACGAGCG
>NZ_JBHWBP010000552.1:0-3371 GCF_042735575.1 Streptomyces sp. NPDC059564
CTTCGCGATGGCCTACGGCCACCCTTGACCGACCGGCCCGCCACGGAAAAACGAAGACAGCCGGGAAACCCCCAAAAGAACGTTCACGGGGCAGGGGCGAAGAGGAGCGGCCCCGTCAGCGATGCCCGAGGCGTCTCCGCGCCCGGGTGGGCCAGCGATCCGGGCCCACAACCACCAAATCCAGGACCGGAAGGGGCCTGACCACACCAGACAGCGAAATGACGAACATCCGGCGGAGTCGACGGCGCACCAGCCCGCCACGTACTCCTCATGTCTCGGCGTCTGCAGGCGGCGATGGGCTGGGCATAGGCGGCCCACGATCGCCAGGGCCTGGCCGGCGGATCGTGCAGGTTGGGCCCGTCGATAAATGCCTCGACATCGGGCGCGGTGATCGTGGACGCTTCGCGCGATGACCAGAATCGACGACACGCCGCCCGCGTGGGACGAGCGCACCCAGCTCACCACGTTTCTCGACTACACACGTGCCACCGCCCGCGCCAAGTGCGATGGCGTCTCCGCGGAGAACGCTCGCAAGGCGCTCCTGCCGGGCTCACCGCTGATGACCATGAGCGGAGTGATCAACCACCTCCGCTGGGTCGAGTACTACTGGTTCCAGGTGGTCTTCCTCGGCGAGGAAGACCTGGGTCCCTGGACCGAGGAGGATCCCGACCGCGAGATGCGTATCGCCGTCGACTTCCCGCTCACCCAGTTGCTCGACGAATACGCCGAACAGAGCGCCCGCTACCGCGAACTGGTCGTCGGGAACGGCCTGGACGCTCGGGCCCAGCGCGTCCGCAAGGGCCTCCACGTCGACCTGCGCTGGATCCTCCTCCACCTCACCGAGGAGACAGCCCGCCACAACGGGCACCTGGACATCCTGCGCGAGATGCTCGACGGCAAGACCGGCCGCTAGGCCCTCTGATTCTTCGGTTCGGCGATTGCGGAGCCGCCCACGGCCGTCATGCCCTTCGCACGGCTTGGCGTCCGACGGCCGGCCGGGGCTGGGGCAGGCTCGACGTTGTCGACGGCCGTGGTGAACTCGCGGCCGGACGCACCCCGGATGTACGCCAGCTTCACCCAGCGCTCGTAGGCGATCGAGCCTGAGACGTTCTCGTTGATCACCGCCATCAGCTCGCCCTCGACGCCGGAGGCGATATCGCGGACGCGACAGCGTAGGAGCCGGTGCGGCACGTACTCGTGCTGATCAGCCATCGGACGGCTCCTCATCCTCGGTGGCACTGCGTAGGAACCTTTCCCATCCGGCGGCCGCGCGGTCTGCCAGCTCGGGACTGAGTCCGGGCGAGAACGCGGCCAAGAAGGCGGCCGAGGGCCAGGCGTTCCACCTCTCGCCTCGTTCGTCTGCGTTGTCTGTGGTCATAAGGCGATGATGAATCGACACGCAGCGGGGCAGACAGGCCATCGCGCAGCCATGGGTGGCCACGTTGCGGCCACGGCCGGGGACAGACGCGATGACAGCTCAAGCTGGGTCCATGAGCCATCGCAATGACGCGCTACGAGCGGCGCGACTCCGCGCCGGTTGGCGGACTGTGGATCAGGCCGCGAAACGCCTTTCCGAGCATGGACAGAGGCTTCTCCAGGACCGGCACTTCGAAGTGTCACCGCGGACCTGGCGGCGCTGGGAGGGCGAGCGCCCAGGCTGGCCGCCGGAGGACACGGCGATCGTGCTGCACGACGCGCTCGGCCGGTGGCCCGAGGACCTGGGATTTACGACGCCCGCCGGTTGGATTCGCCCCGAGGCACAAGAGGAAGACGTGAACAGAAGGTCGTTCGTCTCCGTCACCGCTGCGGCGCTGATCGCCGGGCCGACCGCGCCCCAACACGTCGACCCCGCCCTCATCGACTACTTCGAGCAGCAGCTCGAAGGGCACTACCGGGCTGACATGTACCTCGGCCCTCACGACCTGATCGGTACCGTCAGTGCGCAGTACCAACTGATCGACAAGCTCGTGCGCTCTGCGAAGGGCGAGGTACGACGAGGTCTCCTTCGCGTCGGAGCCGCTTACGCGGCGCTCGTCGGCTGGCTCTACCAGGACGCTGGCGATCTCGGTGCCGCCACATTTTGGAGGGGCGTCACGCAGGAAATAGCGGTCAGGTCCCGCGACCCGCAGCTCATCGGGTACAGCTTGGTGAACCAGGCTCAGGTGCGTACGGATCTGAGCGACGGACATGGAGTCGTCGACCTCTGTGAGGCCGCACTCGACCTGTCGGACGGGCTGTTCCCCAAGGTCCGCATCATGGCGATGCAGCAGCAGGCCCACGGCGCCAGCCTTACCGGCGACCGTGCCACCGTGGACCGGCTCATCGACAGCGCCAGCGGACTGCTGCCCCGCATCGATGACGACCTGCCCTGGGGCAACGCGTGCCGGAGAACTCCGGGCTACCTGGAGGTCCAGCGTGCCACTTGCTACGGGCGACTCGGCCTCGGCCGGGAAGCGGAATCGCTCTGGGTGCAGGTTCTCGACGGCGTGCCCCCGACCGCGCGCCGGGACCGCGGCGTGTACCTGGCTCGGCACGCCATCGCCGCCGCTGCAGCCCAGGAACCCGATCACGCCGTCGAGATTGCTCGCGGAGCCGTCGCGATCGCCATGGAGACCCGGTCCGCGCGGATGCTCCGTGAACTGGTCACCCTGGAACGGGCCATGCGCCCGTGGCACGATGCCCCGGTAGGCCGGGACCTTGCAGAGATCCTGGCGCCTGTGAGCAAGGGGAGCTGACATGGGCGTACCGAAGCCGCTTTCCGACGACGCGATCGCTGAGCACCTGGCCGGCCTGCCGGGCTGGGAGCGGAGGGGTGACGAGATCACCCGTGCGTACGAGATCCGTTACCACGCCGCCGTGGCCGCGATCGTGACCATCGCCGACCGGTCCCGCAGGATCCAGCACCATGCGGACCTCGACCTCCGCATCGACCATCTGAGGGCGTCCATCACCACGCACGACGCCGGACACCGTCTCACTGCGGCGGATTTCGACCTCGCACGCCGGATCGACGAGATCGTCGCCGCGCACCGGGCCCTCCCTCTGGACTGAGCGACCTGGACGCGTCATCAGTCCACCCCAGCCCCAGACGGCCGTCGGACGCCGAGCAATGAGGACCATGGTGCGAGCTGACGCGCCTGTCGGTGCCGGGTGCTCGATATTTCGCTGTCTGGTGTGGTCAGGCCCCTTCCGGCCCTGGATATTGGTGGTTGTGGGCCCGGATCTCGGGCCCACCCGGGCGCGGAGACGCCTCGCGCATCGCTGACGGGGCCGCTCCTCTTGACTCCTGCCCCGTGAACGTTCTTTTGGGGGTTTCCCGGCTGTCTTCGTTTTTCCGTGGCGGGCCGGTCGGTCAAGGGTGGCCGTAGGCC
>NZ_JBHWBP010000553.1:0-3363 GCF_042735575.1 Streptomyces sp. NPDC059564
CAACCGCCGGGGGTGGGGGGGGGTTCTGTTGTTCCCGGGGTGGGTGGGGCGGGAGCAGGGAACCGGTCCCTCAAGCGGCCGCCGTCTCGCGCCCCGCGCCGCTCCGCTCCGCCGGCCCGGCCGCCACGTGCCCCCGTACCAGCAGGCATCCGAGCGCCCCGATGACGACCGCCGCGATCGGCAGCACCGCGGTCACGTGCAGGGTGGCGACGAAGGCGTCCGCGTACGTCGCCCCCCGCGCCAGCTCCGCCGCCAGCCGCCCCTGGAGCAGGGCCCCGACCGCCGCCGCGCCGATGACCGAACCGATCTGACGCACCGTGTTGTTCACCCCGGACGCCGCGCCCGCCAGCCGCGGTTCGACGTTGCGCATCGCCTCCGTGGACATCGGCGCCGCCACCAGCCCGACGCCCAGACCCGTCACCAGCGTGGCCGGCACGAAGGCGAACCAGGGCGTCGCGGGCCCCGCGATCAGCACGATGGCGACCATCCCCGCCGCGTAGCAGGCCAGGCCGGCCATCAGCAGGTACCTGCCCCCGATCCGGTCCGACAGCCGGCCCGCCCAGGGCCCCACGCACATCGACACCAGCGAGGACGGCGCCAGCACCATGCCCGCCTTGACGGCGCTCAGGTGCAGCACGCTCTGCAGGTACAGGTTGAACGGCAGGACCAGTCCGATCATCGCCATCGACACCAGCGCCACCATCACCGTGAGCACCGCGAAGTTGCGGTCCCGGAAGAGGGCGAACGGCACCAGCGGCTCACGCCGCTGCTTGCCCCGCTGGTGCAGCAGGAACCCGCCGGTCAGCGCCGCACCGGCGGCCAGCAGCGCCCAGATGCCCGCGCCCCAGTGGTAGTGCCGGCCCTCCTGCAGGGCGAAGGTCAGGCAGAACAGCGCGCCGGTCGCGATGAGTACGCCCGTCAGGTCGAAGCGGCCGGTCCGACCGGTGCGTACGTCCGGCACCACGAGCCAGGTCAGCAGCAGGGCGGCGATCCCGACGGGGACGTTGACCAGGAAGATCCAGCGCCAGCCGACGGTCGACACGAGGACCCCGCCCAGCGTCGGGCCCGAGAGGGTGGCGAGACCGGCGACCATGCCCCAGACGCCCATGGCGGTACCGCGCCGCCGCGCGGGGAACACCGAGATGATCAGGGTCATCGTCTGCGGCACCAGCAGCGCCGCGCCCAGGCCCTGCAGTGCGCGGGCCGCGATCAGGAACCCGGCGCCCGGCGCGAGCCCGCAGGCGACGCTGGCCAGGGTGAAGACCACCACGCCGCCTGCGAACAGCCTGCGCGGCCCCCACAGGTCCGCGAGCCGTCCCGCGCTGATCAGCAGCACCGCCAGCACCAGGGCGTAGCCGCTGACCACCCACAGGGTCTGGTCGAGCGTCGCCCCGAGGGAATCGATCATCTCCGGGATCGCGATGTTGACGATCGTCAGGTCCAGCAGCGTCATGAAGAACCCCAGCGCGACGGTGACGAGCACCGCCCACGGGTTCCCGGCCCACTTCCGCATCGGCCCCCACCCCTCCTTCTCCGTGCCCCGGCAGCGCCCGGCGGCCCACACCACGAAGATAACCCATCTTTTTTGATGCATCAATACAGATGGATATCTGGGTGTGCGCCGCGGGGCCCCGAAGTCGGTCCCGGGGGAGGGGGGTTCAGTCCGCGAGGACCTCCAGCAGGCGTGCCGCGAACTCCCGCGGCCGCTCCGTGCAGCCCAGGTGCCCGCCCGGGAACTCCGCGAAGCCGGCCCCGGTCAGCTCGGCCAGCCGTCGCGCCGGCCCGGACAGCGCGGGCTGCTCCCGCGAGTCCCGCCCGGCGGCCGCCACCAGCCGCCCGGCCTCCCGCCGCAGGCCCGCCACATCCGGCACGCTCGATGTGAACGGGCACAGCACGTGCTCCAGGAACACCGGCAGGTTCGCGTACATGCGCGGCGCCATCTCCCGTACCTCGGGGGGCAGTTCGACCGGCTCCCGCTCCTCGCCCGACCCCTCCCCGAGCCCCTCGCCGAAGCGGGCCATCGCGGCCGCGGCGCCCCGCGCGCGCAGCAGCGTACGTACCTCCGCGAACAGCTCCCGCCACGGTGCGGGATCCTCCAGCACCTCCACCAGCGGCGGCTCGTGCGCCACCACCCGGCGCACCCGCCCGGGGTGACGGGCCAGCAGGTCGAGCGCGGCGATGGCGCCCGCGCTGCAACCGAGGACGTACGCGGCCTCGTGCGGGGAGACCAGCTCCAGCACCCGGCACGCGTCGTCGCCCCAGTCCGCCACCCGCTGGTCGGTGTGCGGCCCGTCGAGCGGACTGCGGGAGTGGCCGCGCGGGTCGTAGGAGACGACGGTGTACCCGGCCGCGGCGAGGCCGGGGGCGACGGCCCCGTACAGCGCGGCGTCGGCTCCGCCGCCGGGGATCAGCAGCAGCACCGGGCCGTGGCCCCGCCGCTCGTAGCGCAGGGTGGCGCCGGGCACCTTCAGGGTGCCGGCCGTGAGCGTGCCCGTGTCCGTGTCCATCAGTTCTCTCCCCCGTCCCGGGACGGCCAGTTCTCCAGCGCGACGTGCAGCGCGTCCAGCGCCCGGGCCCAGGACTCCCGCACCTCGCGCGGGTGCCCGAAGCCGCCGCCGAGTTCCAGGTGGGCGAACCCGTGGAAGGTGCTGCGCAGCAGCCGGCCCGCGTCGGTGAGGTCCGGCTCCTCCAGTCCGTAGGCGCGGAGCATCCCGTAGGTCAGCTCGACGCTGCGGCGCAGCGCCGCCGAGTCCGCGACCTCCTCGGGCTCGAAGCGCATCTGCGTCGCCGCGTACCGGCCGGGGTGTTCCAGGGCGTACGCCCGGTAGGCGTCCGCGAAGCCGACGAGCGCCTCCTTGCCGGCCCGTCCCGCGACCGCGTCGGCGATCCGGCTGGTCATCTCCTCGGAGGCCAGCAGCGCGACCCGTACGCGCAGGTCCCGCAGGTTCCGCACGTGCGAGTACAGGCTCGCGTCCTTGACGCCGAACCGCCGCGCGAGCGCGGACAGCGTCACCTTCTCGATCCCCTCCGCGTCCGCCATCTCGGCGGCCGCCGCCACCAGCACGGCGGCACTCAGTCCGGCACGCACCATGGGGCATCCCTCCCTCACTGACTAGATCATCTAGGTAAAAACCTAGAGTCTCTAGGCAATGTTTGTCCAGCCCGAGAGGACCGGGGGAGGGCGGAGGACATGCGGAAGGGCCGGCCGAGGGCGCTCGTGCGGACGCCCTCGACCGGCCCTTCCGGACGGTCAGCTGTTGGCGGAGAGGTTGCCGGACAGGACCGGGATGTTGTCCAGGATGTGCGAGAGCGGCTCGTCGCCCTTGGCCTGGGTGGAGTTCTCGGTGCACTGCTGGTTCTGCG
>NZ_JBHWBP010000554.1:0-3318 GCF_042735575.1 Streptomyces sp. NPDC059564
GCCGTGTACGGGGCCTCCGAGGGGCTGCGTACCGTGCTGGTCGAACGCTCCGCGACCGGCGGACAGGCCGGGCAGAGCTCCCGCATCGAGAACTACCTCGGCTTCCCGGACGGCGTGTCGGGCGCGCAGCTCACGGACCGCGCCCGCCGCCAGGCCGGCCGGTTCGGCGCCGAGATCCTCACCGCGCGCGAGGTGACGGGCCTGGAGGTCAACGGCGCGGCACGCGTCGTCCGCTTCTCCGACGGCACGGCGGTCGGCGCGCACAGCGTCATCCTGGCGACCGGCGTGTCGTACCGGCAGCTGCACGCCCCGGGCTGCGACGGCCTGACCGGCTGCGGGGTGTACTACGGCTCTTCGCTCACCGAGGCCGCCTCCTGCCAGGGACAGGACGTGTACATCGTGGGCGGCGCCAACTCCGCCGGGCAGGCGGCGATGTACCTGGCGCGGGGCGCGAAGTCGGTGACGCTGCTGGTACGCGGGGAGTCCCTGACGGCGTCGATGTCGTACTACCTGATCCAGCAGATCGAGGAGGCGCCGAACATCAGGGTGCGGACCCGGACCGTCGTCGAGGCGGCGCACGGCGAGGGGCACCTGGAGCAGCTGACGCTGCGGGACGTGGACAGCGGCGCGACCGAACTCGTCGACTGCCAGTGGATGTTCGTGTACATCGGCGCGGCCCCCCTGACGGACTGGCTGGACGGCACGGTGCTGCGCGACGAACACGGCTTCATCCTGGCCGGGCCGGACCTCACGCCGGACGGGCGGCCGCCGGCCGAGTGGGAGCTGGACCGGCCCCCGTACCACCTGGAGACCAACGTCCCCGGCGTGTTCGTGGCGGGCGACGCCCGCGCCCAGTCCGCGAAGCGCGTCGCGTCCGCCGTCGGAGAAGGAGCCATGGCCGTGATGCTCGTCCACCGGTACCTGGAGCAGTCGTGAGCGGCCAGGTCATGCCCTGCGGCCCGCAGGAGATCGCCTCGCTGTTCCTCTTCGAGAAGCTCACCCCGGAGCAGCTCGGGCGCTTGTGCGCCGAGGGGCGGGTGGAGCGGTTCGAGCCCGGGCCGGTGTACACCGAGGGCGACCCGGCGACCTGCTTCTACGTGATGATCGAAGGCACCGTCGTACTCTCCCGCCGGGTCGGCGGCGACGACGTGGAAGTGAGCCGGACCTCGCAGCGCGGGGTGTACGCGGGCGCCATGCAGGCCTACCTGGGCGACCGGGTGCCGCAGACGTACACCAACTCGATGCGGGTGACCGAGCCGACGCGGTTCTTCGTCCTGCCCGCGCAGTCGTTCGCGGACGTCATGCGGGAATGGTTCCCGATGGCCGCACACCTGCTGGAGGGGCTCTTCTTCGGCTCGAAGAACACCCAGCGGGCCATCGGACAGCGCGAACGGCTGCTGGCCCTGGGGTCGTTGTCCGCCGGCCTCACCCACGAGCTCAACAACCCGGCCGCCGCGGCCGTCCGGGCCACCGCGACCCTGCGGGAACGGGTGGGCAAGATGCGGCACAAGCTGGCCGTCATCGCCCAGGGCCCCTACTCCCGCGAGGCACTCGCCGAGCTCATCGAGATCCAGGAACGCACCGCCGAACGCGTAGCCAAGGCACCGGCGTTGAGCCCTCTGGAGGCCTCCGACCGGGAGGACGAGCTCACCGACTGGCTCGACGACCACGGCATCGCGGAGGGCTGGCGCATCGCACCGACCTTCGTCCAGGCCGGGCTGGACACGGACTGGCTGGAGCAGGTCGCCGCCACCGTGGCCGAGGACATCCTGCCCGGGGCCATCGGCTGGCTCAACTACACGGTCGAGACCGAGCTGCTGATGGACGAGATCAACGACTCCACCACCCGCATCTCCCACCTCGTGGACGCCGCCAAGCAGTACTCGCAGCTCGACCGCGCCCCGCACCGGGTCGTCGACGTCCACGAACTCCTCGACAGCACCCTGCTGATGCTGTCCGGCAAGATCGGCGCCCGGGTCCGGGTGGTCAAGGACTACGACCGTTCCGTGCCGGACGTGCCCGCCTACCCGGCGGAACTCAACCAGGTGTGGACCAACCTCATCGACAACGCCGTCTTCGCCATCGACAGCACCGGCCACGACGGCACCCTGACGGTACGCACGGCACGTGAGGGGGACCGGCTGCTGGTGGAGTTCCGCGACACCGGAACGGGCATCCCCGAGGACATCCGCGGCCGCATCTTCGACCCCTTCTTCACCACGAAGCCGGTCGGCGAGGGCACCGGCCTCGGCCTGGACATCTCCTGGCGGATCGTCGTCAACAAGCACCACGGCAGCCTGCAGGTCGAGTCCGCCCCGGGCGACACCCGCTTCCAGGTGCTGCTGCCGCTGACGGACCCGGAATCCGAGACCGCGTCCGCAAGCGCGGACAGCGAGGACACCGAGCCCTCCGCGTAGCCGGCGTCAGCGGCAGGCGGCGGATCCTTTCCCCGGTACGACTGATCCGCCATGCGGGTGGACCTGGCGCAGCGCGCCCGGCCGGACCCGGCACCCGCCTCTATAAAGGGGCCCGTCACGTTGATCGACTGATGGGTCCTCACCATGCTGCAGGCCGCTCTGCGAGTGCTCGCTGCCGTCTCCCTCCTTTCCGCCGCCGCCGTCCCCACGGCCGCGGCAGCCGTCGCCCCGGCGCCGGCCCCCGTCGCCGTAACGGCCCGGGCCGCCGCCGTGGACGACCTGACCACCCCCTGCGGGCCGACGGTCGAATACCGCGCCTGGGACTGGTGGCGTACGACGACCAACAATTCCCTGGCCCGCACCGTCGCCTCCACCGCCTCGGCCGAGCGGTGGCAGTGGCGTACGGACGTCAACACCCTGTGGCGCGGCGACACCCGGGAGACCGTCGACGAGATCTTCGACACCGGCTTCACGCCCCGCGGCGACCAACTGACCCCGCTCGCCGAGTACATCGTCAAGGGCGGCGGCCAGAGCAGCGCGCACCTCAGCACGAGCTGCGAGAAGTGGGTCGCCCAGAAGTTCGCCACCTACGGCAGTGCGAAGACCGGCTGGGTCTACGAGATCTACGCGCCCGGCGGCATCGACGTGAACGCCACCGCCCGCGTCAACAACTACAACTCCCCGTACCTCTGGAACAAGGAGATCGACTTCCCGGGAGGGGTCAAGGGCCGCTACATCAAGGGCGCCTGCAAGTACCGGCTGACCTACACCGATCCCGAGACCAAGATCAGCACCTTCGAGGAGCTCGGTTGCAAGAACAACGTGGGCTTCGCGCCCTACGAAACGGACGTGGCCGCATTCGCCACGGCCCGCTGACGGTCCCCGTTCCGGGGTGATGCCC
>NZ_JBHWBP010000555.1:0-3304 GCF_042735575.1 Streptomyces sp. NPDC059564
CGGCAGCCGCCCGCCCCGGGCGGCCGACTGCAGTGCTCGTCTACCTCATACGGCGGCTTTTCAACGTCGCCGCCACGCTGCTGGTGGTCTCCGCGGTCACCTTCGGCATCTTCTTCGCGGTCCCCAAGCTGACCGGCAGCGACCCCGCGCTCATGTACGCCGGCCGTGAGACCAGCGAGACCGCCCTGCAGGGCATCCGGGTCAAGATGGGCTTCGACAAGCCGATCTCCGAGCAGTACTGGGTGTTCCTCAAGGGGATCTTCGCCGGCCGCGACTACGACGCGGGCACCGAGGTCACGCACTGCGCCGCGCCGTGCTTCGGCTACTCCTTCAAGAGCGAGGCCCCCGTCTGGGAGACCATGGTCGACCGCATGCCGGTCACCCTCTCGCTCGCCCTCGGCGCGGCCGTCATCTGGGTCCTCGCCGGTGTGGCCACCGGAGTGGTCTCGGCGCTCAAACGCCGGACCACCATCGACCGCACCGTCATGATCGGCGCCCTCGCCGGCGTCTCCCTGCCGATCTTCTTCACCGGCATGGTGGCCCCCGCGGTCTTCGTCTACAGCCTCGGCTGGCTCGACGTCTCCAACTACAAACCCCTGACCGAGGATCCACTGGCCTGGCTCAACAGCATGATCCTGCCCTGGGTCACCCTGGCCTTCCTCTTCGCCGCCACCTACGCCCGCATCACCCGGGCGACCATGCTGGAAGTCCTCGGCGAGGACTACATCCGCACGGCGCGCGCCAAGGGCCTCAAGGAGGGCGTGGTCATCCGCAAGCACGCCCTGCGCTCCACCCTCACCCCGATCGTCACGATGTTCGGCCTCGACCTCGGCGGACTCCTCGGCGGCGCGGTGCTCACCGAGACGACCTTCAACTTCCAGGGTCTGGGAACGGCGGCCGTCGCCGCCATCGGCCAGGGCGACCTCCCCGTGATCATGGGAGTCACCCTGCTCGCCGCGCTCTTCGTGGTGATGGCCAACCTGATCGTGGACCTGCTGTACGCCGTCATCGACCCGCGCGTGAGGCTGACGTGACCAAGACCGTTTCCGACCAGCCCGCATTCGTCCCCGAGCAGGGCGGCCCGCGCGACGCGGTCCCCTTCCTCTCCGTACGCGACCTGCGGGTGCACTTCCCCACCGACGACGGCCTGGTGAAGTCCGTCGACGGACTCTCCTTCGACCTGGAACGCGGCAAGACCCTCGGCATCGTGGGCGAGTCCGGCTCCGGCAAGTCGGTCACCTCGCTGGCGATCATGGGCCTGCACCGCACCGGCAACGCGCGCAGCCGCCCCCACATCTCCGGCGAGGTCGTGCTCGACGGCGAGGACCTGGTGGCGGCCGACGCCGACCGCGTGCGGCGCCTGCGCGGGCACAAGATGGCGATGGTCTTCCAGGACCCGCTGTCCGCCATGCACCCGTACTACTCGGTGGGCAAGCAGATCATCGAGGCGTACCGGACCCACCACGACGTCGACAAGAAGAAGGCCCGCACCCGCGCCGTCGAGATGCTCGACCGCGTCGGCATCCCGGAGCCCCACCGGCGCGTGGACGCGTACCCGCACGAGTTCTCCGGCGGCATGCGCCAGCGCGCGATGATCGCGATGGCGCTGGTCAACAACCCCGAGCTGCTGATCGCGGACGAGCCGACCACCGCCCTGGACGTCACCGTCCAGGCGCAGATCCTCGACCTGATCCGCGACCTCCAGAAGGAGTTCGGCTCCGCGGTCATCATGATCACGCACGACCTCGGCGTGGTCGCGGAGATGGCCGACGACATCCTCGTGATGTATGGCGGCCGGTGCGTCGAGCGCGGCACCGCCGAGAAGGTCTTCTACGGCCCCCGGCACCCCTACACCTGGGGCCTGCTCGGCTCCATGCCGCGCATCGACCGCGACCAGACCGAGCGCCTGATCCCGGTCAAGGGCTCGCCGCCCAGCCTCATCAACATCCCGAGCGGCTGTGCCTTCAACCCGCGGTGCCCCTACGCCGACGTCCCCAAGGGCGGCGTCACCCGCACCGTGCGTCCCGAACTGACCCAGGACGACACCCTGCACTGGTCCGCCTGCCACATGTCGCAGGAGGAGCGGACCCGGATCTGGACCGAAGAGATTGCGCCGAAGCTGTGAGCGAGACCACCGTGACCGAGACGCCCGATTCGCCCTCGACGCCTGAGACGAACGACGCGGACGTGCTGCTGAAGGTGACCGGGCTGGTCAAGCACTTCCCCATCAGCAAGGGGTTGCTGCGCAGGCAGGCCGGGGCCGTCAAGGCCGTGGACGGCATCGACTTCGAGGTGCGGCGGGGCGAGACCCTCGGCATCGTCGGCGAGTCCGGCTGCGGCAAGTCCACCATGGGCCGGCTGATCACCCGGCTGCTCGAACCGACCGGCGGCACGGTCGAGTTCGAGGGCAAGGACATCACGCACCTGGGCGTGGCGGGCATGCGGCCGCTCCGCCGTGACGTGCAGATGATCTTCCAGGACCCGTACGGCTCGCTGAACCCGCGGCACACGGTCGGCACGATCGTCGGCGCGCCCTTCAAGCTCCAGAAGGTCACCCCGGAGGGCGGCCTCAAGGCGGAGGTCCAGCGGCTGCTGTCGCTGGTCGGCCTGAACCCCGAGCACTTCAACCGCTACCCGCACGAGTTCTCGGGCGGTCAGCGCCAGCGCATCGGCATCGCGCGGGCGCTGGCGCTGAAGCCGAAGCTGGTGGTCGCGGACGAGCCCGTCTCGGCCCTGGACGTGTCGATCCAGGCGCAGGTGGTCAACCTGCTGGACGACCTCCAGGAGGAGCTCGGCCTCACGTACGTGATCATCGCGCACGACCTGTCGGTCATCCGGCACGTCTCGGACCGCATCGCGGTGATGTACCTCGGCAAGATCGTGGAGCTGTCCGACCGCAAGTCGCTGTACGAGGCCCCGATGCACCCGTACACGACGGCGCTGATGTCGGCGGTCCCGGTGCCGGACCCGAGGCGGCGCGGCGTGAAGAGCGGCCGCATCCTGCTGAAGGGCGACGTGCCCTCGCCGATCTCCCCGCCGGCCGGGTGCCGCTTCCACACGCGGTGCTGGAAGGCGACGGAGATGTGCACGAAGGTGGACCCGCCGCTGGTCGCCCTGAAGACGGGCCACCAGGTCGCCTGCCACCACCCGGAAAACGCCCCGGATCAGGCTCCGAACGACCCACCCCTCCCGGGCGCGACGGACGCGGTGTAGCGGTTCCACGGCGCCGTCGGGCCAAATCCAGCCCTGACCGGCGCCGTCGGGCCAAATCCAGCCCCGCCCGGGGGCACCTCCCAGCGGTAGC
>NZ_JBHWBP010000556.1:0-3302 GCF_042735575.1 Streptomyces sp. NPDC059564
TGGCTCCCTGCAGTCCCGTGAAGGTGATCATCGCGGCCACGACCGCGGCCACCACGGCGCCGATGCCGACCTTGCGCCTTGACTTGGTCATTCGTCTTGTCCCTTCGTCCCCAGTGGTTCCTGGAGCAATGACGCTGTCACGCCACACGGGAGAATTCCTCGAACGGCAATCGACTGGGCATCGAACCGCTTGCCGGAACGCCGCGCACAGGTGGTCCGTCACCAACGTCGCGCCGTAGGGGTGCGATACCCCGCGCCCTCCATCGGCCGGAGTCGTCACGGAGCGTGGTCGGAACCGACAGTCACGCTCAGTGTCCTGTGCCAGCAATCGCTGATCAGTGACAGGGACGTGTGAGGGGCGCGGGCCATGGGGGCACTCATCGGCTGTGGAGCCGGAGGGGCAGGGCAGGGCAGCCGCCCCCGCTCGCCAGGGCGCTATGCCCGCATTGCGCGGTTACTCTGGGAATGTGATCGAGTCTGGACGGCCGTGGCTCCGCCGGCGCTACGGCCGCGGGAGGCTTGTGCGGCTGTCGCCGGTCATTCTGACCGTCGTGATCGCCAGCCTGGCCTACACCACTCCGCCGGAAATGGCCTTCAGCCGTCTCCTGCCCGCAGCGCCGGCCCTGGCGGCCGCCATGTGGCCGGTCCTCCCCACCGTCCTGCTCGGTACGGTCTGCCTCCTTCTGATGATCGGCCTCAGCCTCGTCTTCCCCGACCTGGGGACGTGGTGGACAGCCGCGGGAATCATCGCGGTCACCGTGGCCGCCGCGTACGGAAGCCATGTCCGGCTCCAGCGGGAGCGCACCCTCTTCCAGGTACGGCTCGTCGCCGACGCGGCGCAACAGGTGGTGCTGAGCCCCATCCCACACCGCTTCGGGAACGTCGAGATCGAGTCCCTGTACCTCGCGGCCGCGGCGGAGGCCCGCATCGGCGGAGACTTCTACGAGGTGGTCGACACGCCGTTCGGGGTCAGGCTGCTCATCGGTGACGTGCGGGGCAAGGGCCTGCCGGCGGTGGGGGCGGCCGCGGCGATCGTCAACGCCTTCCGGGAGGCGGCGTACGGGGAGATCGACATGGTCAACGTCGCACGCAGGCTGGATGCCAGCAGCACCCGTTACAACGCCGCCTTTCCCCCCGAGGGGCCGATGGAGCGCTTCGCCACGGCCCTGCTCGTCGAGATCCCGCACGAGGGCAGACGTATCGACGTCCTCAACTGCGGACACCCCCCGCCACTGCTCCTGAGCCGCAGAAAACTCCGCGTCCTCGAGTCCGCCGACCCCTCGCCCCTGCTCAGCCTCGCGGAGCTCATCGGCGATCACTACAACGTCGACACGTACGACTTCGCCCCCGGCGACCTGCTGCTCCTCTATACCGACGGGATCGCCGAGGCCCGCGCCCGCGACGGCGAGTTCTTCCCGCTGACCACGTGGATGCGTCGACAGCCCCCGACACCGCCCCGCGAACTGCTCACGGCTCTTCACCGCGACCTCGTCCGCTACACCAGAGGACGCCTTGACGACGACATCGCCGCCCTCGCCGTACGCCTGTGTGAGCCCTGAGGCACGGAGTCCCAGTGGCCTCAGCCGCCGCTTCCGACACCGCGGTCGGGTGCGCTCATGTCCCCCGTCGCGGGAACGCCGTCGGCGAGCCCGTAGCGCAGGTACACGGTGCCCTTCGGGCTGGCCACCGGGGGTGCGAGGAGCGTGACGTTGGTGGGCACCGCGCCATCGTCGAACACCTTCTTCCCGACGCCGAGCACGATCGGGTGCAGCCAGAGGTCGAGACGGTCGAAGAGCTTCTCCCGCAGGAGGGTCTGCACGAAGTTCAGACCCCCGACGACCTTCACGTGCTCGTGCCGGTCACGGATCTCACGCACCGCGTCGGCGAGGTCCGGGCCGAGCTGCGTGGACCCGGCCCACGAGAGGTCGGGCCTGCCGCGAGAGGCCACGTACTTCGGGACGCTGTTGAAGAGCGTGGCGATCTCGCTGTCCTCGCCGCCCTTCTGGTGAGGCCAGTAGGCGGCGAAGATGTCGTACGTCCGCCGGCCGAGCAGCAGGGCGTCCGTGCCCTCGTACGCGGCACCGACCTGGGCCCCGGCGACCTCGTCCAGCAGGGGCGCCTGCCAGCCGCCGAACGGGAACCCCGCCGGGTCCTCGTCGGGGCCGCCGGGAGCCTGCCCGACGAGGTCGAGGGTCGCGAACATCTCGATGTGGATGAGGCCCATGGCTTGCTCCCGATGAGTCGGTTGCCTCCGTCAAGAGATAGACCTGCGGGTGCCCGCGAACTCATCGCCGCGCCGGTGAGCGGTGAGCGGCCTGGCCATGCGATCCACGGGCGCCAGACAGAGACGCGCGATGCGGTAGGGCCGGCGGCTGGGCCGGCCTCGGACGATCAAGCGGCGCGGCAGAGTACCGCCGGGTCGGCAGTCGCCACGGTGCGGGACATGGTCGCGCCAATCGGGCGGGCGGTGGGGACGGGGGCCACGTCCTGCGCGTGCTTGCGCGCGAAGACGACGAGGCGCAGTACCGCGAACCGGGCGACGCCCGCGAGGGCTGAAGCAGCCAGGTAGACGAACTGCTCGAGCAGCGCACTGGGCGCCGCCACCAGCTGCTGCAGGACGAGCATGGCTACGCAGGTCACGGCGTACGCGGCTGCTGCGGACCCGGCCGACTGCGTGTGCTGGCGCCATGTCGCACGCCCGCCGGCGCCGAAGGTGAAGCGGGCGTGCAGCTCGGTGGCGAGGAGCGTGGACGCCACAGTGACCAGGGCGTTCGCCAACGCCCAGGGCAACCAGGGGTCGAGAGCCACCACGGCGAAGCTGGAGGCCAGCCCCACTCCCCCGCCGCACAGCACGAAGCGGGCGAAGGCGGTGATGGCACCAGGTGCGGCCTGCTGCCGGCTCTGAGCTGCTGTACCCATGACCCCACCCCTTTGATCACTCACACGTGAATCGCGCACCGTCGACCCGTGAGGCTTCCGATCCGGAATTTCTTATGACAGAAACGCTACGTTGCATTCACATATCCAGCAACACACCCGTTGCGTGAAAACATCATAGATGCAGGTAGAAAGGGTGAGATCGTTGCATTGGATTGAGATGTAACGCAACGACCAAGCCGAGATCGTTGCATTGAATGAAGGTGAAGGCTACGCTCGGACGCTGCGCCGTCCAGGTCACGTCGCCGCGTGGCCAGACCGCGCGGCGTGCGGGGCCAGGGGTCAGCCGGCTGCGACGCCGTTGTCGGGGCGCCGGGAGGCGAGCCGCCGTCGGCGGCGCACCAGCAGGGCGGCGGCGGCACCGC
>NZ_JBHWBP010000557.1:0-3299 GCF_042735575.1 Streptomyces sp. NPDC059564
CCGCGGGGGGGGTGCCCCCGGGCGGGCCGTTGGGCCCGCCCCCGATGATCCGGGGGGGCCCATCGGCCACCCCCGCGTCCGGACCGGGTCACCGGGGTACGGGCGTCACTTCCGTGGTGCGGGTGTCGTTAGGCGCTCGGGGTTGACTCGGGGGCGAAGGGATGACGGTATGCGGCAGTTTCCTCTGGAGTTGCGCCACGTGGCGCCCGGACGCGTGGTCGAGTGGCGGTTGCGGTCCACGGCCGTTGCGCAGGAGTCGGGCCGGGGTGACGCGGCCGGCAGATGGGCCTCGTTCAACCAGGACAAGCACTTCACCGTCGCCGAGGAGAGCCGCGGCGCCGACGACCCGGTCGCGTCGTGGCTGGCCATCACCTTCGAGGTCGAGGGCGCCCTCGACGAAAGGGCCCTCACCCAGTCCCTGCTGGGTTTCGTCCAGCGGCACGAGGTACTGCGCTCCGCGTTCCAGCGACTGGCCGGAGAGGTGGCGTGCCGGCCCCTGGCGGCCGGTGAACTCGCCCTTGAGGCCGAGCACGTGGCCTCGTTCGATTCGTCGGACCGGCTGCGCGACTTCCTGGTGGAGCGGTTCAAGCGCAGCATCGACACCCTGTCCTGGCCGCTGTTCACGATGGGAGCGGTGCTCCGCCCGGACTCCGCCACCGTCTACCTCGCCTTCGACCACATCGTCTGCGACGGCATGTCGATGCCGATCGTCGTCCGCGAGGTGATGACCGCCTACGAGGCCCTGCGCGGCGGCGGGGAAGCGGCGCTGCCGCCCGTCCCGAGCTACCTCGACTTCGCCGAGGAGCAGCGTCGCCGCTACCTGTCCATCGACGCGGACGACGAGCGGCTGGGCTACTGGAAGTCGTTCATCGCCCGCAACGGGGAGTTCTTCCCCCGCTTCCCGCTGGACCTGGGCGTGGAACCGGGCCGGATGTACCCGATCGTCAACGAGGCCTCCACCCTGCTGGACGCCGCCGAGGCCGAGGTGTTCGAGAAGGCCTGCCGGGAGGTGGACGGGAAGCCGTTCATGGCGGTGCTGGGCTCGGTCGCCGTGTGTCTGCGGGACGCCGGAGGGCCGGGCGTCTACCGCGGGTTCATGCCGGTCAGCGAGCGCGGGCGCGGTTCCTGGAACGATGCGGTGGGCTGGTTCGTCAACACCATGCCGATCGAGTTCGACGCCTCCCCCGGCAAGGACTTCGGCCAGGTGATGGCCGAGGTCCGGGCGGGCTTCGGCGAGATGATCGCGCACATCGACGTGCCGTTCGTACGGGCCTGGGAGCTGCTGGCGCCCGAGGAGTTCGCCGCCCGCTCCTGGCCGTACCCGGTCAACTTCTTCTCGTACATCGACATGCGCAAGTGCCGTGGTGCCGAGCGCCACCACGAGTGGCGGCCCGCCACGCACGTGTGGTCGGCGCGCGCGAACGGGGCCTGTTCCTGGTTCCAGCGGGACGCGGAGGGACTCCACATGAACTCGCTGTACGTGGACACCGCGGCCGCCCGCCGCACGATGGGCGATTTCCAGGAGGCGCTGCGCCGGACGGTGCGGAGCATCGCCCGCTCGGGCGGCTTCGGCCGGCCCGTGGGGCTCGCGGCGCCCCGGCGGTCCGGCGAGCAGTCGGCGCCGGTCAGGGCCTGACCTGCGGGAGGGCGGCGGCCCGGGCCAGCAGGAGGTCCCGCTCGCGTGCGTTGCGGGTGAGGGCGGCCGCCTTCTCGAACTCGGCGCGGGCCTCCGGTCCGCGTCCGAGCCGCTCCAGCAGGTCTCCCCGTACGGACGGCAGCAGGTGGTAGGAGCGCAGGGCGGGTTCCCGGGTGAGGGCGTCGACGAGCGGCAGGGCCGCTCCGGGGCCTTCGGCCATGGAGACGGCGACCGCCCGGTTCAGCTCGACCACCGGTGAGGGGACGAGCCGGACGAGCCGCCCGTAGAGGGCGGCGATGGCCGCCCAGTCGGTGTCCTCGTAGCGGACGGCCGCCGCGTGGCATCCGGCGATGGCGGCCTGGAGGGAGTAGGGGCCGGTGCCCGCGCGGTGCAGGGCGTCCACCCCGCGCCGGATGAGGAGGCGGTTCCAGCGGGCCCGGTTCTGGTCGGCGAGCAGGACCGGTTCACCGTCGGGGCCGGTGCGGGTGGCGGTGCGGGACGCCTGGAACTCCAGCAGCGCGCAGAGCCCGTGGACCTCGGGTTCCTTGGGCATCAGGGCGGCCAGCACCCGGGCGAGGCGCAGGGCGTCCTCGCACAGGGCGGGCCGGACGAGGTCGTCGCCCGCGGTGGCCGCGTACCCCTCGTTGAAGACGAGGTAGATGACCTCGAGGACGGAGGCGAGGCGCTGTTCGCGGTCGGCTCCGTACGGGACCTCGAAGGGCACCCCGGCCTTGGCCAGGGCCCGCTTGGCGCGGACGACGCGCTGGGCGACGGTGGGCTCGGACGTCAGGAAGGCGCGGGCGATCTCCTGGGTGGTGAGGCCGCCCACCAGGCGCAGGGTGAGTGCGATGCGGGCCTCGGTCGCCAGGACCGGATGGCAGGCGGTGAACACCAGGCGCAGCAGGTCGTCGTCGATGTCGTCCGGGTCGGCGGGCTCGGCGGGCGGCGGCACGTCCTCCAGGGTGCGGCCGACCTCCGCGAGTTTGCGGGCGTAGGTGTCCCTGCGGCGGACGAGGTCGACCGCCCGGTGCTTGGCCGTGGTCATGAGCCAGGCGCCCGGCCGGTCGGGGACGCCGGACCCGGGCCACTGTTCGAGGGCGGCGACCAGGGCGTCCTGGGCGATCTCCTCGGCGATGCCGACGTCCCGCACGATGCGGGTGACGCCGGCGATGATCCGGGGGGACTCGATCCTGAAGACCGCTTCGACCGCGCCGGCCGTGCTCTGTTCCGTCACGGCCACCCATCAGAGCAGCCGTGACGGAACAGGGCAAACGCGGCGCCGGGTGTACGGGCCGTGCGGGGCGTCACATCTCCTGGATCTGCCGGAGCTCGGCGCCGACGGTCCAGCTCTCCGGGTGGATCGACAGGAACCGCTTGGTCCATTCCAGGGCTTCGGCCTTGTCCTTGCACTGGAGGAGGGCGTAGCCGCCGACGACCTCCTTGGTCTCGGTGAAGGGGCCGTCGGTGAAGCTGAGCTTCCCGCCGGACCAGTCGACGCGGGTGGCCTCGGAGGTGGGGAGCAGTCCGGCGGTGTCGAGCATGACCCCGGCCTTGGTGATCTCCTCCATGAGGGCGCCCATGCGCTCCTCGAAGTCCTTGGGGAACTCCTCCGGGGGCAGGTCCTGCTCGTTGATGCGGATCAGGCTCAGGAAGCGCGGCATGG
>NZ_JBHWBP010000558.1:0-3298 GCF_042735575.1 Streptomyces sp. NPDC059564
CGGTGAGGGCGGCGCCGGGAGCGGCGGTTGCGGGTGCGACGCGGCGGCCGGGGCCGGGACGCGTCCGGGTCAGTGGTTCTCGGTGGGCTGGAGGTCGCGCGGGATCAGCGCCCAGGTGGTCGCCGCGGCGGCGACGGCCAGGGCTCCGGCCATCAGGAAGGCCGGGGTGATCGCCAGGGTGTAGGCCTGCGAGGCCGTCTCCAGGAGGGCCTGCCCGACGGTCCCGCCGAGCTGCTGGGCGGTGTGCGCCGCCTCGCCCACGGAGTCCCGTACGGCGCTCACGGCCGGGCCGTCCAGGTCGAGCACCGGCAGGTTGCTGCGGTACAGGGCGGCGGCGGTGCTGCCGAGGATGGCGACACCCATCGCGGAGCCCAGCTCGTAGCAGGTCTCCTCGATGGCGGCCGCGCTGGAGACCTCGTCGGCGGGCGCGGCGGAGACCAGGGTCACGGAGGCCACGGTGGTCGCGATGCCCGCGCCCAGCCCCATGACCGTCAGCGCCGCGGCGAAGGCGGGGTAGCCGAGCCCGGTGAACTGCTGGAGGGTCCAGGGCAGGGCCATGCCGGCCGCGAGGACCACCAGCCCGGCGCCGAGCACGTGGCGGATCGGGAAGCGGTGCATCAGCGTGGGCGCCACCATCGAGGCGCAGATCAGGGCGAGCGGGGCGGGCAGCAGGCGCAGCCCGGCCTCCAGCGGGGTGTAGCCCTGGCCGTACTGGAACCACTGGGTGACGAGGAAGAGGATCGCGCCCATCCCCACCATCGGCAGGAAGATCGCGGTGGCGGCGACGCTGAAGGCGGGCTTGGCGAACAGCCGTACCTGGAGCAGCGGGTTGTCCACGCGCAGCTGACGGCGGACGAACACGGTGAGCGCGACGACGGCCACGGCCAGCAGGGCCCACGGCAGCGGGTCGCCGGCGCCGGCCTTGCCGAGCTCCTTGATGCCGCCCGCGAGGGCGAGCATGCCGACGATCGACTGGCCGACGCCCGCCCAGTCCCAGCGTCCGGTGCCGCGCGGATTGCGGGACTCGGGGAGGTAGCGCAGACCGGCCGCGACGATCACGGCGGCGACGGGGAGGTTGAGGAGGAACGCGGAGTGCCAGCCGTAGTCCTGGACCAGGAGCCCGCCGACGACGGGGCCGAAGGCCATGCCGCCACCGAAGACGGCGGCCCACACGGCGAGGGCGAAGGCGCGCTCCTTGGCGTCGGTGAAGACGCTGCGCAGGATCGACAGGGTGGACGGCATGATGGCCGCGCCGCCGACGCCGAGCAGGGCGCGGGCCGCGATGAGGTGCCAGGCCTCGGTGGAGAACACGGCGATCAGCGAGGCCACGGAGAAGATCGCGAAGCCCGTGATGAGCAGCCGCTTGCGGCCCCAGCGGTCGCCGAGGGCGCCCGCGGTGACGAGCAGTCCGGACAGGGCCAGCGCGTAGACGTCGATGATCCACAGCTGCTGGACGGCGCCGGGCTGGAGGTCGGCGACGAGCGAGGGGAAGGCCACGTTGAGGATCGTGGTGTCCATCGAGATGAGCAGGAGGCTGCCGGAGAGGATCGCCAGGACGATCCAGCGACGCGGGTCCAGCGTGGGGGTGTGCATGGGATTCCGTTCGGGTGTGCGCACGGGGTGCCGCCCGGGGCGGCGGATCAGGCTGCGGGGGTGGGCGGCGGCCAGGGGGGCCGCGCTCCCCCGAGGAAGGACGTCAGGACGAGCCGGCCGATCTCGCGGGGGGCCAGGTGGCCGTCGCGTACGCCTTCGGCGGCGGCGTCGAGCAGGCCCCACAGGGAGTACCAGATCCAGTACGGCGGGAGGTCGGCGCGCAGCCGCCCCAGCCGCTGGCCGAGGGCGAGGAAGGCGAGGGCCCGCTGGTCCTGGCGCTCCACTCCGGCACGGAAGGCGGGGTCGGCGAGCACGGTGGCGTCGCGCGAGGTGAACCCGTACAGGTGGGCGGCGGGCAGCAGGGCGAGCACGAGGCCCTCCAGCGCCGCGTCGAAGGACGGGCCGTCGGCGGTCGCCTCGGGCAGGTCGGCGGGGGCGAGGCAGCCGTCGACGACGTGGATCGCCCGGACGGCGACGGCCTTCAGGAGCGCCTCGCGGGTCGCGTAGCGGCGGCCGAGCGTCGCGCGGCTGGTGCCGATGCCCGCTGCGATCGTCACCATCGAGGCGCTGTGATCGCCGGCGAGGACACGCGCCGCGGCGTCGAGCAGTTCTTCTTCGTGCACGGGCATGAGCCTCCTTCGCCTCGAACGATACAGATTTGTCTCACTCGACGCAAAGGCAGCTCACTTCTGGGTCTTCTATTGAAAATGGGATCCATTTCCATATACTGCTTCCATGGCACGCAACGAAGTACGACCGATCGTCAAGCTCCGCTCCACCGCCGGGACCGGCCACACCTACGTCACCCGCAAGAACCGCCGCAACGACCCCGACCGGATGGTGCTGCGCAAGTACGACCCCGTCCTGCGCCGGCACGTCGACTTCCGCGAGGAACGCTGACCCCGGCCCGCCCGACCCCCTCAGAAGGACACCCGATGAAGCCCGGAATCCACCCCGCCTACGGCCCCGTCGTCTTCCGCGACAAGGCCGCCGACTTCGCCTTCCTGACCCGCTCCACCGCCACCAGTGACAAGACGGTCGCGTGGGAGGACGGCCGCACCTACCCCGTCGTCGACGTCGAGATCTCCTCACGGAGCCACCCCTTCTACACCGGCACCGCGCGCGTCCTGGACACCGCGGGACGCGTCGAGCGCTTCCAGCGCCGGTACGGGAGCACCGCGTGACCCTGCCCGTCCTGATCGTCGGCGGACTCCACGCGGACGCCCGCCGGGCCGTCGTGGAAGGCCTGCTCACCTCGGTGCCCGGCAGCGTCGCGCTCCACCACGACCTCTCCACCGCGGCCGCGACCGGGACCGTACGGCGCACCGTGCGCGACGGGGCGGGCCCGATCGGGTCCGGCGAGGCACCGCTCGTGGGCGGCTGCGCCTGCTGCGCGCTGCGCGAGGACCTGGTCCCCGAGCTGCGGCGGCTGGCGTCCGACGGGGCGGCCCGGCTGGCCGTGGTGGAGCTGTGGGACTCCGTCGAGCCCCGGGCGATGGCCGAGGTGATCACGGCCCACGGCGGTGATCACCTGGAGCTCTCCAACGTGGTGACCGCCGTCGACCCGGCGCTGGTCCTCCCGTACCTCGCCAACGGGGACGACCTCGCGGAGGCGGGCCTGGCCGCAGCGGCCACCGACCGGCGGACGGTCGGGGACACCTGGGCGCGGCAGCTGGAGTACGCGGCCGTGCTGGCCCTCGTCGAC
>NZ_JBHWBP010000559.1:0-3282 GCF_042735575.1 Streptomyces sp. NPDC059564
GCCTCGTCCCGGGCTTCCCCTGGACGGTGGAGCCGTTCCCGGGGTCGGGCGCGTGGAAGCCGCGCACGCCGGGCTGACTGATGCCGTCGGCGAACCCGAAGTGCTCGTGGCCGCGCAGGGCTCCGGGCAGGGTGCCCGCGTCCTGACGGAAGACGACCTCTCCCCCCTCGGAGTCGAGGCCCTCGCGGTGGCGGGTGACGGCGCTCGCGAGCCGGGCGGGGTCGTCGGCGGAGAGGCTGAGCACCGCGTGCACTGCGCGCCCCGGCTCCTCGGCGCCGAACAGCCAGGACCCGGGGTCGCTGCTGCCGGTGTCCCCCAGGGCCTCCGCGCGACGGGCGGCGCCCTGCGCGAACGCCTCGGCGGTGCTGCCGGGCGGCAGCGCCGGGAATGGGTCGCGCCCGGCGAGCAGCCGCAGCCCGGGGTAGGTCAGGGAGAGTCCGGTCCACAGGGCCGACAGGGAGGCGGGGTCCCTGCCGCCCGCCTTGAGCCGGGCCGCGCTGAACAGGGCGTTGAAGCGGGCCATCTCCTCGGTGGTGGAGAGCTCGGGCAGCAGCCGGGCGAGCCAGCGCCGGGCCGGGGCCGCGTCGTGGAAGTGCACGAGCAGGAGGCAGGCGTGGTCCTTGCGGGACCCCGCCAGGATGTCGCCCTGGGTGGTCCGGTCGGCCCGCAGGGGCAGGTCGGCGGCCCCGGCCGCCCGGACCGGGGCGGCGCTGACGGCCGTGGCCGCCGAAGCGGCCCGGGGGCACACCGCGAGGGCGGCGGCCCCCGCCCCGGCGACGAGCACGGTCCGGCGGGCGGGACGTGGAGTCTGGACGGCATCCATCGATGGCTCCTGGGTGAGGGACGAAACGGAACAGGGCGAAACGGCGCCGACGCCCGAAGCGGCGGGGGCAGGGTGCGGCGTGTGGGGTGCGGCGTGCGGCCACGCGCGTACGCAAGGAGGCGGCCCGGTGCGTGACGGGCGGTATGCCGGGGTGATGCGGCGGTCGGGCGGCTCAGCCGCCGGACGCGGCGGCGAACCCCGGCCGTCGCGGCGCCCCGTGGGCGCGGAGGACGACACGGCTCACCGGCGTTCCCCGCCCCCGCACCACGCGGCCCCGTACACGCGACTCCCGTCCCGGAACCGGGACTTCGCGCACCCGCCCGCCCGCGGCGGACGGCCCGCACGGGGCCGGGTCCACGGCCGGGTCCACGGCCGGGGCCGGACCTATGAGCCCGGCGCGGACGGCGGTGGGGGCGGCGGTGACGACCATGGGCGTCCGAGACTCCTCGCATGGGGGGACCGGGCGGGCAGAACGTCCTGCCAGTGATCAACACCCTCCGCGAAACACCGCGACCGCGCGCGCCGGACGCACTGTTGGAGTGACGCCGCGGTCACCCCCGGGCGACCCGGCGCCGGTGCGGCATCATCGTCTCCGTGACGACACGACGCCTGATGCTCCTGGACACCGCCTCCCTGTACTTCCGCGCCTACTTCGGCGTGCCGGACTCCGTCAGGGCCCCCGACGGCACCCCGGTCAACGCCGTGCGCGGGCTGCTCGACTTCATCGGACGGCTGGTCCAGGACCACCGCCCCGACGATCTGGTGGCCTGCATGGACGCCGACTGGCGGCCGCACTGGCGGGTGGAACTGATCCCCTCCTACAAGGCGCACCGGGTCGCCCAGGAGACCGAGACCGGGCCCGACGTGGAGGAGGCCCCGGACACCCTCACCCCGCAGGTGCCGGTCATCGAGGCGGCGCTGGACGCCTTCGGCATCGCCCGGGT
Organism: Streptomyces sp. NPDC059564; assembly: GCF_042735575.1. Taxonomy (NCBI): domain Bacteria; kingdom Bacillati; phylum Actinomycetota; class Actinomycetes; order Kitasatosporales; family Streptomycetaceae; genus Streptomyces; species Streptomyces sp. NPDC059564. Next base: position 1,768 of record NZ_JBHWBP010000559.1, read on the forward strand.
GGGCGTCGCCGGGTACGAGGCGGACGACGTCATCGGCACGCTCACCACCCGCGCGACCGGCCCGGTGGACATCGTCACCGGCGACCGGGACCTGTACCAGCTCGTGGACGACGCCCGGCAGCGCCGCGTCCTCTACCCCCTCAAGGGCGTGGGCACCCTCCAGGTCACGGACGAGGCCTGGCTCCGCGAGAAGTACGGGGTGGACGGCCCCGGATACGCGGACCTCGCGCTGCTGCGCGGCGACCCGAGCGACGGCCTCCCGGGCGTGCCCGGCATCGGCGAGAAGACCGCCGCGAAGCTCCTCGACGCGTACGGGGACCTCGCGGGGATCATCGCGGCGATCGACGACCCGAAGTCGAAGCTGACCCCCACCCAGCGCAAGAGGCTCGACGAGTCCCGCCCGTACCTCGCGGTGGCCCCCAAGGTCGTCCAGGTGGCCTCCGACATCCCGATCCCGGCCTTCGACCCGGCCCTGCCGAACACCCCGAAACATCCCGAAACGGTCGACGCGCTCGCCCATCAGTGGGGTCTGGGAGGAGCGATGTCACGCCTGAGCAGCGCGCTGCGCCCATGAGGTGCTAACTTAGGTAATCCTAAGCTTCGTAAGTTCAGGGGAGACGCCGTGGCAGAAGGACGCGCCCGCACTGTCGGCACCGCAGTCGTCGTACGCACCGAGCGGCTGACGCCGCACATGGTCCGGATCGTGCTGGGCGGTGACGGGCTGGCCGGTTTCGGCGCGGGCGTGTACACCGACCACTACGTGAAGCTCCTGTTCGCCCCCGAGGGCGTGCGGTACGCGGAACCCTGGGACCTGGAGCGGATCCGCGCGACGCACCACCGCGAGGCCTGGCCCCGCCAGCGCGCGTACACGGTCCGCGCGTGGGACCCGGTGCACCGGGAGCTGACCCTGGACTTCGTCGTCCACGGCGACGAGGGCCTCGCGGGCCCCTGGGCGGCCCGCGTCCAGCCGGGTGAACTGGTGCGCTTCCTCGGTCCCGGCGGCGCCTACGCACCGGACCCGGTGGCCGGATGGCACCTCCTGGTCGGCGACGAGAGCGCCCTGCCGGCGATCGCCGCCGCCATGGAGCGGATGCCGGCGGGCGCGCTGGTGCACGCCTTCGTGGAGATCGACGGCCCGGCCGACGAGCAGAAGGTCGCCACCCCGGACGGGATCGTCCCGGTCTGGCTGCACCGCGGTGACCGCCCGGTGGGCGCGGCGCTGGTGGAGGCCGTGACCTCCCTGCGGTTCCCCTCCCCCGACGTCCACGCCTTCGTCCACGGCGAGGCCGGCTTCGTGAAGGAACTCCGCCGCCACCTCCGCCTGGACCGCGGCATCCCGCGCGACCGCCTGTCGATCTCCGGCTACTGGCGCCAGGGCGAAACGGACGAGGGCTGGCGCGCGATCAAGCGCGACTGGAACGCCACGGTAGAAGCCGAACAAGACCTCACCTCAGCCGCCGCGGCCTGACCCCAGCCCCGCACGCCCCGCCCCCGCCAAAATCCAGCCCCGCCGGC
>NZ_JBHWBP010000560.1:0-3270 GCF_042735575.1 Streptomyces sp. NPDC059564
CAGTCCGAGCCCGCGGAGGCCATCTTCGAGGCCGGCAGGGCCTGGACCAGGCCGTACGCGCCCGAGGCGGAGTTCGTGGCGGTGTGGTTCCAGCCGCTCTCACGGGTCACGATCTTGGAGAAGGCCGCGAACTGCGCCGGGTCCTTGATCATCTGCTGGGCGATCGCCTTGGCACTCATCGGGGCGGCCTGCGCGGGAACCGCGGCCAGCATGGAACCGGCGACACCCAGGGCGACGACGGTACCCGCGAGGGTCTTCTTCGAAGCGGCGATGCGGCGGATGACGGCGTTGGACACGGAGAAGCCTTCCGTAGGGAACAGGACGGCCGCGGGCACGCCGAAGACGTGCGTGAGCCACTCACGCGAAGGAGAGGGGATCGTCGGCGGGGGATCGAGCGGGGGCGAAACACCCCTGCCGCCTTGCGACTCATCCAGTTCTACAGACGCCCCGACGGGCTGACAACGACCCCACCTACTACGAGCCCTCGCAGACGCGGTCCCGCGACCCACGGGCGGACCGGAAGGGGTCCATGCAGGTGAGAGCCGGTCCCAGGAAGCCGAATCGGGCCTTCAGGAGCTACTAGCCCGGTTCGTATGTGACGTGGGCCCTATGGGGCGAGTCACCTCAGGGGCGCCCGCATCTCACCGAATGTCATCGGCTGTACCCACTTTCAACAGGGCGGCAGCCGGCGGTGAGCGGGCCCGCGCCCGGGCTGTCAGGCCACATCACCGCAGGATCACACCACGTACGGCCCAAACAGAGTCGATCGATCGTTCAGCGGCGTCCCCGGACCGCGATCACGGCCAGGGGGAAGGAGACGCGGGCCGGGTCGAGCAACTCCGAGATTCCGGCTTCGACCTCCTCCTCGCTGAGCAGGCCGCGTTCGACCAACGCCGGAGTGAGGGTGATCAGGGACAGCCGCGAGACTTCCGCGACCGGGGCACCCGGTCGGGAGGCAGGAAGTGACGCCTCCGCCATCACCTCCCGGTACCCGAAACGGCTGAGGACGGACGCAGCGCGCGTTCCCCAGTTGCGCTCCATCCCGTACGCATCGGCGAGCATCGACCAAGCCGTCTCGATGCTGCGGCGCAGCGGCGACGTCTCGGGCATCCCGGTGCACGGGAAGTTGACGAGTTCCTCAAGGTGGAGCGTGCCGCCCGGAACGAGCCATCGACGCATCCGCTCGACCACCTGCTCGCGCTGGGGCAGGTGCATGAGGACGAACCTGGCATGGATCAGGTCGAAGGAGTGCTCGGGAAACTCGTCGACGGTCACGTCGTGGTGCACCACGTCGAGGTTGTCCGGTCGGTCGCGAGGCATCAGCCTGACATCGAGTTCGGTTGCGGTGACGTGGCCGCGCGGACACTGGGCAGCCAGCCACGCGGCCGTTGTACCGGTGCCCGCACCGACCTCGAGGCAGCGTCCGTCCTCCGGGAGTCGCAGTGCGGAAAGCCGCTGTTCGGTGTCGGGGTCGAATGCCTCGGTGATGGCCCGCAGCCTGGCCACTTCCAGCGGGTTCGCGTGACCCAGTTCGTCTTCGTAGTGGCCCGTCGAAGGGGATTCGTCCGTGGACATCCTGTCTCCTCGCGGCGTGTGCCAACGTCGGGCCACGGACGCTACGCGCACCCGTCGCGCCGAGCTCGCGCGTGCCCCGTCCAACAGCGCGGGGTCCACCCGCTCGGCTCATCGCCGGGCCCCGGGCCGGGCGCCAGCCTCACCCGCTCTTCGGCGTCGCCCTTCAGCGAGGAACCCCCATCGAACAGCACCCGTCACCCACCTCATTCCGGCAGAGCGTCCTCAAGCCGCGCCAGCTCCTCCGTGCTCAGCTTGAGGTCCGCGGCCCTGGCCGAGTCGGTGATGGAGGCCGGGCGGCTGGCTCCCGGTACCGGGATCACCGCCGGGGAGCGGGCGAGCAGCCAGGCCAGGGCGATCTGTTGCGGGCTGACGCCGCGCTCGGTTGCAATGTGCTGGAAGGCGGTGTCGGCGGAGGTGGGGCCGGAGGGGCCGTCGAGGCTGCTGCGTGAGATGCCACCGAGTGGGCTCCAGGGCAGAAACGCCAGGCCCAGCTGTGTGCTCAGCCGCAGCTCGGGCTCGCCGGCGCGGACGGCAGGCGAGTACTGGTTTTGCACGGAGACGAGTCCGTCGCCGAGGATCGCGTGCGCCTGGCGGATCTGGGCGGTGGTGACGTTGGAGATCCCGGCGGCGCGGATCGTGCCGGCGTCGAGCAGGTCGCGCAGGGCGCCGACGGACTCTGCCCAGGGCACGGCCGGGTCCGGCTTGTGCAGCTGGTACAGGCCGATGGTCTCGACGCCCAGGCGCTTGGCGGAGGCCTCGGCGGCTTGCTTGAGGTGGGCGGGGGTGGCGGTGACGGTCCAGCTGCCGTCGCCGGGGCGGCCGCGGCCGCCCTTGGTGGCGACCAGGACGCCGGAGGTGTCGCCGCCGTAGCGGGCCAGGGCGCGGGCGATCAGGAGTTCGTTGTGGCCCGCCTCGTCGGCGTGCCAGTGGTAGCTGTCGGCGGTGTCGATGAACGTGACGCCGGCGTCGAGGGCGGCGTGGACGGTGGTGATGGCCCGTACCTCGTCCGGGCGGTGCTCGATGGACAGCGGCATGGCGCCGAGGCCGATGGCGCTGACGGGGGTGCCTGCGATGGTGCGGTACCGCATGGTGACGTGATCCTCAGGTGGTGGGTGACGGCTCGGTGGTGAAGGCTTCGGCGACGGTGCCGGGCAGCCAGTCGGTGGTACGGGAGAAGGAGAAACCCAGCTCCCTCGCGCGAGCGTTGCTCATGGCGTAGTGGCGGTCGAAGGAGAACGGCGAAGCCTCCTCGCCCGCCGGGACGGTCCGGTAGACGGGCTCCCGGCCGGCCTGCGTGGCGATGATCGCGGCGAGGCCGTGTACGTCGAGCAGGCCGTCGGAGCAGGCGTTGACCGGACCGGTGAAGTCGGCCGTGGTCGCCCACAGCAGCAGGTCCGCCAGCTCCTCGTAGTGGATGAAGACCGTGGGCAGCGCCTTCGTGTGCACGGTGATCGCCGCGCCGTCGGCGATGCGCTCGGCGTAGTGCGCCAGCCGGCCGGTGAAATCCTGTGCGCCGCCGCCGACCACGTGGGCGCTGCGCACGGAGGCGAACTCGAAGCCGCCGGCGCGGGTGAAGACGGCCTCCGCCTGGCGCTTGCCCTCGGCGTAGTGCGCCTCCAGGTACGCGTCGTCGTGCCAGGGAAGGTCCACGGCCACGGGCCAGGTGGACGGGGCCACGAGCTCCTCCGGCTCCGG
>NZ_JBHWBP010000561.1:0-3261 GCF_042735575.1 Streptomyces sp. NPDC059564
AGGCCAGGCAGGCCAGGGCGGCCTCGGTGGCGTAACCGCGACCCCACGCCGAACGCGTCAACCGCCACCCGATGTCCACCCCCGCGAACGGCATGTCCTCGCCCACCTCGTCCAAGCCTGCGCGGCCGACGAACTCACCGGTCTCCCGCGCTTCGAGCGCCCACCAACCGAAACCCCGCTCGTCGAACTCGGCTTGCATGGTTGCCACCACGGCATCGCTCTGCTCCCGCGTCAGCAGGTCCCCCAGGTGTTCCCGGACTTCGGGATCGGCGTTCATCGCCGCCCACGGTTCGAGGTCGGACTCCCGCCACCGGCGGAGCAGGAGACGATCGGTACGCAGTTCTGGCATGCCGGCCAGCTAACGCCAACACGATCAGGGTGTCGATCGGTTATATCGAGTCCTGCGATGCTCGCTCACGGACCTTCGCCGCCGCGCCCCTGGCCGTCGACACCAGGCACCTCGCCCAAGCGAAGACGGACGAGCACGCCTTGGACGTCGCTTCTTTTGGCTGTATCGCGTGCTGTATGACCGGCTCAGATCCATGTCAGTGCCGTGTGAGAGCCTCCGAGCATGAGCTACGACCTGGCGGTATGGGAAGGCGATCGACCGGCGGACCACACGACCGCCGGCCGGGTCTTCAGAGACCTCTATGACCGTTATGTCGACAGCGAGGTTGAGGAGCCTGCGACCGACCGCATCGCGGCCTACGTCACCGCCCTTCTTGAGCGGTGGTGCGACATCACCGAGGACGAGGAGGACACCTCGCCCTGGTCGACCAGCCCTTTGACCGGCGAGGCCAGGGACCCGCTCATCTACTTCCCGATGCGGTGGAGCATGGCCGAAGAGGCGTCGGCCTACGCGGCAACCCTGGCGGAATCCATGGGGCTGGTCTGTTTCGACGTGCAGCAGGACCGACTCAGGCCCTGAGCAGGTCACCAGTCGGCGCAGGTGGTTGCAGTCGTAGCCCTTGTCAGCGTGCGGTTTCGCCGGCCGTCGCCTGCGCGGCCCTCGGTGCGATCGGATGGGCGGGATCGCGACCGGCACGTCCTGGGTGGAGGTGCGCCTGTCGGACTTGGACGCGAGATCGCCCCGGGTGGCCGTCGACGTTTGGAGGGGCAGGTCCTCGACGGGGAAGCCCGCCAGCCTCGGCCAGTGCTCCCGGGGGCAACCGCCGCCACGATGGCCAGCGGGATCAGGTCCGGCAACCGTGGGATCGACAGGTGGGGGAAGAGGCGTCCGGACCGGGACGCGGTGGCTCCCGTGGTATGTGTGGTCAGGCGGCGGGCTTGCCCGGCTGGTCGTGGGTCGAGCAGTGGATGCCGCCGCCGCCCGAGGCGATCGTGTCGATCGCGACCGGCACGACGTCCCGCTTGGGGAAGTGCTCCTGAAGGATGCCGCGGGCCCGGTCGTCGGCCGTACGGTCGCCGAACATCGGCATGAAGACGGCGTCGTTGGCGACGTAGAAGTTGGCGTAGGTCGACACGAAGTCGTCGCCCCGGCCCGTGATCCTGTCCAGGTCGGGCTGGGGCAGGTCGATGATCTCGAAGCGACGGCCGCGGGCGTCCGTCGCCTTCGACAGGACGGACTTCGCCTGGTCGGCGGAGCGCGACCAGGAGTCCGGCGGGGTGCTCGGGTGCGCCCGGTCGAGCAGGATCACGCCGGGTTCGGTGAAGCGTACGAGGCTGTCCACGTGGGCGTCGGTGATGTCCTGCCCGCGTACGCCGGCCAGCCAGATCACCTTCTCGACGCCGAGGGTCTGCTTGAGCTCCTTCTCGATGGTGTCCCGGTTCTTGCCGCGGTTGCGGTTGTCGTTGACGATCGAGCTCTCGGTGATCAGCAGGGTGCCCTCGCCGTCGGGCTCGAAGGAACCGCCCTCGGCGACGAGGGGGGCCTGGACCCTGGGGATCCCGTACTTCTGGAGCAGGGTGCGGCCGACCTTGGCGTCGTTCTGGTGCTCCTTCTGCTTGTTGCCCCAGCCGTTGAAGTTGAAGTCGACGCCGGTGACCTTGCCGTCTTCCTCGACGAAGACGGGGACGGTGTCCCGGGCCCAGAGGTCGTCGACGGCCAGCGGGATGACCTCCACCTGCGAGCCACAGGCCCGCTGGGCTGCGTCCACCTGGTCGGGTCGGGCCATCATGACGACCGCCTCGTACTTCCCGACGGCCCTGGCGATCCGCGCGATGTCCTCGCGTACGTAGCGCAGGTCCTCGCGCCAGACCGAGGTCGATGCGGGCCAGGACATGAAGGTGCGGGTGTGGCTCTCCCACTCGGCCCCGAGGCGGCGCTTGCCGCCCGCGGCGGAGGGCTGAGAAGGCTGGGCGGTGGGGTCGGCCTGCGCGCCGGACGCGGAGGAGCAGGCCGAGGCGCCCGCGACGGCGGCGCCGATTCCGGCGATGGTGCGAAGGACGGTCCGACGGGTGGGGGGCAGGAAGGACACGGGAACTCCGATCGTGGGCTGGCGGATGAAGTGCATCCGGCCAGGGCGAGCGAGAGGAGGCGACGTATACGGCGGGTCCGGCAAACCGGTCCATACGGACAAGAGTGCGCGCTCCGCGCCGCGCATGGCCGCTCTGAGGGGAGAGCGGTGCGGCCTCGTGTCCACACTCTGACACTGACTGGATTTTCAGTCAATTCGCTGAGGGGTGCCAAACCGGACTATTTGGGGGTGGGACGGTCTGCGGCGGCGGGCGGCGGCGCGGGGAGGAACCGGCGATACCGGCGACGTCAACAGCCCCGGCCAGCCTGCCGTCACCGGCGGCACCGGAGGTCGCGGCGGACACCAGGGGGCCGGCTCCGGCCGCATCGGCGGCACGGCTGGAAACCCCGGACCCGATGGCAATCCCGGCCAGGCGAGCACCTCCACCGCGAAGGTCAACAGCCAGCCCGCCACCCCGTAACGGCCTGCCTCGCGCACCCGGCGTGACGAGGGCCCCCGCTCGATGAAGAACTCCTTCACCGCGTGGTCCGCGCCCATCTCCGCGAGGTCATAGGCGGCTCTGGCCTCCCTCGGCTCCTGGCCGACCGGTCCACCCGCCCGGAGCCGACCATCGAGGACTGGAATCAAAGCAGCCCTGGATCGCGGCTACCTCTCCCCCGCCGTCCCAGGTCGGCCGGGATCCGGATGGCGCTGTTCGGGGCGCGAGCGCCGCGCCACGTCGCTGGAGATCGGCCGCCGGAGATGTGCCTGGCCGAATGGGACGGGCAGTGAGGGGTGAGCGGGGCTTGCCGGCTCAAGCGGCAACCGACGAGTGGGCTCAGGG
>NZ_JBHWBP010000562.1:0-3248 GCF_042735575.1 Streptomyces sp. NPDC059564
AGGACACCTGCGGCCCGGCCACCCTCCCCCGCGATGTCGGCGGCGGGCTCGCGGCCGGTCTTTCGACATGGCGGCAGGCCCCGGGCGCGCCCGGCTCGCGCATGATCGGTTGCCTCGGCGGAAGGGGGATCGCTCCCGTCCGCCTCCCACCCCCGATCACAGGAGCCGCCCCGCCATGTCCGACATCACGGTCCGCACCGCCCGCCCCGGGGACTTCGACCAGTGGCGCGCCCTCTACCGCGGCTACGCCGACTTCTACCGGGTCGAACAGACCGAGGAGGCGGCCCGGACGGTGTGGGCGTGGATCGGCGATCCCGGCCACGAGGTCGGCGCGCTCGTCGCCGAGGACGCCGCGGGCCGCCTCCTGGGGCTGGCCCACTACCGGCCCTTCGCCCGGCCGCTGTCCGCGACCACCGGCTGCTTCCTGGACGACCTGTTCGTGGCTCCGGAGCACCGCGGTTCGGGCGCCGCCGACCTGCTGCTCGGCGCGCTGCGCGGACTCGCGGAAGAGCGCGGGTGGAGCGTGGTGCGCTGGATCACCGCCGACGACAACCACCGGGCCCGTGCGAAGTACGACCAGGTGGCCACGCGGACCATGTGGGTCACGTACGACATGGCCCCGGCCACTGACACGTCGCCGCCGGCACATCGCCGCTGACACCTCGCCGCCGGCACGTCGCCGCGGGCAGCGCTCAGCCGTCGCCCGCGGCGTCGTCGCAGGCGGGGCAGACGCGGTCGGCGGCCTCCGGCGGGTACCACGGGGCGCCGGGGTGTTCGGAGGGCCGCCAGGGGGCGGTCTCCATGGCGAAGGTGTCCCGGCCGCAGAGGGTCCGGGGGCCCCGGACGGCGGGCCTGCCCGGGGCGGCGGGCGCCGCGTGCACCCGCAGCGGGGACCGTTCCCCGCCGGAGGACGCCTCCCCGGCCGGGTGGGCCGACGGCTGTCCCTCGTACTCGTACACCACGACCGTCTCGCTCATGCCCCGACCTTACGGCCCATCAGGTCATCCGTCCCGGACTCTTGACTCCTTTCGCGCCACTGGCGATTCTCGACGCACCGTTTGTGCGGGGCATGACAATTCATGCCCGGATTCGACCGCGCCCCTCCGCCGACCGAAGACACGAGTGATGACCTTGACCCCTCACCCCCGCCCCCCACGCCCGCGCCGAAGGCGCCGCCCCTTCGCACTCCTGTCGCTGCTCGTCGCCGCCGTACTGGCCATGGTGCTGGGCCCCGTACCCAGCTCCTCGGCCGACGGCGGCTGGTGGACCCCGACCGCACGCCCCCAGCCCGACTCCGACGTCAACGTCACCGGTGAGCCCTTCAAGGGCACCGACGCCCAGGGCCGGGTCCGCGGCTTCGTCGACGCGCACGACCACATCATGTCCAACGAGGGTTTCGGCGGCCGCCTCATCTGCGGCAAGCCGTTCTCCGACCTCGGCGTCGCCGACGCGCTCAAGGACTGCCCCGAGCACTACCCCGACGGCTCCCTCGCCGTCTTCGACTTCATCACCAAGGGCGGCGACGGCCGCCACGACCCCGACGGCTGGCCCACCTTCAAGGACTGGCCGGCCCACGACTCGCTGACCCACCAGCAGAACTACTACGCCTGGATCGAGCGGGCCTGGCGCGGCGGCCAGCGGGTGCTGGTCAACGACCTGGTCACCAACGGCGTGATCTGCTCCGTGTACTTCTTCAAGGACCGCGGCTGCGACGAGATGACCGCGATCCGTCTGGAAGCGCAGAAGACGTACGACATGCAGGCCTACATCGACACGATGTACGGCGGCCCGGGCAAGGGCTGGTTCCGCATCGTCACCGACTCCGCGCAGGCCCGCCAGGTGGTCCAGCAGGGCAAACTGGCCGTCGTCCTCGGCGTGGAGACCTCCGAGCCCTTCGGCTGCAAGATGATCCTGGACGTCTCGCAGTGCAGCAAGGCGGACATCGACCGGGGCCTGGACGAGCTGCACCAGCTGGGCGTGCGCAGCATGTTCCTGTGCCACAAGTTCGACAACGCCCTGTGCGGGGTCCGCTTCGACGAGGGCGCCCTCGGCACCGCGATCAACGTGGGCCAGTTCCTGTCGACCGGCACCTTCTGGCAGACCGAGAAGTGCACCGGCCCGCAGAAGGACAACCCGATCGGCCTCGCACCGGCCCCCGGGGCGCAGAAGGAGCTCCCGCCGGGCGTGACGGTCCCGTCCTACGCCGCCGACGCCCAGTGCAACACCCGCGGGCTCACCGATCTCGGCGAGTACGCGGTGCGCGGCATGATGAAGCGCAAGATGATGCTGGAAGTCGACCACATGAGCGTCAAGGCCGCGGGCCGGGCCTTCGACATCCTGGAGTCCCAGTCGTACCCGGGCGTGATCTCCTCGCACAGCTGGATGGACCTCGGCTGGACCGAACGGCTCTACAAGCTGGGCGGTTTCGCCGCCCAGTACATGAACGGGTCCGAGGGCTTCAGCGCGGAGGCCAAGCGCACCGACGCGCTGCGCGACAAGTACCACGTGGGCTACGGCTACGGCACCGACATGAACGGCGTCGGCGGCTGGCCCGGCCCGCGCGGCGCCGGGGCCCCGAACGCGGTGCAGTACCCGTTCCGCAGTACCGACGGGGGCTCCGTCATCGACCGGCAGACCGCCGGGCAGCGCACGTGGGACATCAACACCGACGGCGCGGCGCACTACGGCCTGGTCCCCGACTGGATCGAGGACATCCGGCGCGTCGGCGGCCAGGACGTGGTGGACGACCTGTTCCGCGGCGCCGAGTCCTACCTCACCACCTGGGGCGCCTCCGAGCGGCACCAGGCCGGCGTGAACCTCGCGGCGGGCGCCTCCGCCTCCGCGAGCTCCTCGGAGTGGAACCTCATCACCAGCTACGCGCCCGGCCGGGCCGTGGACGGCGACCGGGGCACCCGCTGGGCCAGCGACTGGAGCGACGACCAGTCCCTGACCCTGGACCTGGGGAGCGCGAGCCTGGTGGGGCGGGTGACCCTCGACTGGGAGCGCGCGTACGGGAAGGCGTACCGGATCGAGCTCTCCACGGACGGCTCGAACTGGCAGACCGCCTGGTCGACGACGACCGGTGACGGCGGCCTGGACACCGCCCGGTTCGCCGGCACCACGGCCCGCTACGTACGCGTCCACGGCGTGGGCCGCGGCACGCAGTGGGGCTACTCCCTCCACGAGGTGGGCGTCTACAGCGGCTGACGTCCCGCACACCGGGGCCGCCCGGACCAGACCTCCTGGTC
>NZ_JBHWBP010000563.1:0-3247 GCF_042735575.1 Streptomyces sp. NPDC059564
CCTCTTGAGCATGTACCGATCGAAGATCCTGAAGGCGGCCGCCGCGGCCGGCTTGCTGACCGCCGTGATGGCGCCCCTCCCCGCGACCGCCGAGCCGGCGGCCCCGGCCGCCGCCACCCCCTGCGGCACGGGCGGCGCCTTCACCGCCGCGTCGCCGACCTGCACCTACACCGGCGTCGGCACGGACACCTTCACCGTTCCGGCCGGGGTGACCTCGGTGACGGTCGATCTCTTCGGCGCCGAGGGCGGCAGCGCGGCCGGCTTCGTCCTCCCCAGCCCCCCGAACGACGGCGCCCGCGGCGGACTGGGCGGCGAGACCCGCGCGGAGCTGGCCGTCACGGCGGGCCAGGCCCTCCAGATCACCGTCGGCGGAGTGGGGAGTTCCGGCACCTCCCGGCACGGCGAGTTCGCCCGGCCCGGCGGCACCGGCCACGGTTCCGGCGGCGGGGGCGCCCACGGCGGCGGCGGCTCCGGCGGTGGCGCGAGCGACCTGCGTACGGGCGCCTTCGGCGGGGCCGACCGGGTCCTGGTGGCCGGCGGCGGCGGTGGCGCGGGCAACGGCGGGCCGCTGCTGCGCGGCGGCGACGGCGGCGGGCCCGAAGCGGAGCCCGGCGGCCAGGGCGGCGGCCCGGAGGGATCCGGCCTCGCGGGCGGCGGCGGCACCCAGTCGGCCCACGGGGTGGGCGGACCCCGCAACTCCAACGTCGGCGCTCCGGGAGGCGCGGGCAGCGACATCGACCAGTACGGCAGCCAGCCCAACCCCGGAAGCGGTGGCTCAGGCGGCAACGGCGGTGGCGGCGGCAACGGCGGCGGTGGCGGGGGCGGCGGCTACTTCGCCGGTGGCGGCGGCTCCGGCGGCGGCAGGCCCGGCAACTTCTACGGGGCCGGCGGTGGTGGGGGCAGCGGCTTCGCGGCCGCGACGGCCACCGGCGCCACCCTCACCCGGGGCGTCAACCACGGCAACGGCAGGGCGGTCGTCTCCTTCCGGTACGGGGCCTCGGTCACGGTGACCGCGGACACGGCCACCCCGCTGTTCGGGCGGTCCGTCGCCCTCACCGCGACGGTGGCCCCGGCGAACCCGGACGCCGGGACCCCCGGCGGGGAGGTCGCGTTCTTCGACGGGACGACCCCGCTGGGCACCGCGAGGCTCGACGGCGGCCGCGCGAGCATCCGTACCGGCACCCTCCAGCCCTCCGTCCACGCCATCACCGCGCGCTACAGCGGTGACCCGGTCTTCACCCCGGGCACGACGACGGCCCCCGCCGAGGTCACCGTCGGCTTCAGCCGGCCCTGCCTGACGACCGGGCACGCCGGACCGCTGACCGTGGCCTCCGGCGAAGCCGTGTGCATCGCCGAGGGGGGCGGCCAGACCGGCCCGGTCACCGTCCGGCCCGGCGGGTCCCTCTCCGTCACGGAGGGCACGATCACCGGACCTCTGTCCGCCACGGGCGCCCTCGCCCTCACCGTCTGCCACTCGGGCCTCACCGGCCCCGTCTCCGTACAGGGGAGCACCGGCCCGGTGGTCATCGGCTCGGACCGCGCGGCGGCGGGCTGCGCGGGCAACACGATCCGGGGCCCGTTGACCCTCGACGCCAACACCGGGGGTCTGGAGGCGTCCGGCAACACGGTGACCGGCCCCGTACGCGTCACCGGCAACAGCGGCTCCGGGCTGCCGCCGGAGTCCCTCGCCCCCGCGCTGCGCTCCGACCGGATCACCGGGCCGCTGCACTGCGAGGGCAACGCGCCGACACTGCTCCAGACGGGCGTCTCCGTGACGGGCCCCCGTACCGGACAGTGCCGTCCGGCCTGACCTCACGTCCCGCCCGCTGCACGGCCCTTCCCGATTCTTGCAACAGGTTCTAATCTGACCGCCGCCACCACAGCGACCGGCTGGACCGCGAGACTCCCGGAGGGGCCGTGCACCTCGAATACACGCCTGAACAGCAGCGGTTGCGCACCGAACTGCGTGCCTACTTCGCCGAGCTCGTACCGCAGGACGTCTACGCCCGCTACGAGGACCCGGCCGCGCAGAAGCGCTTCTACCGGGAGACCATCCGCCGCCTCGGCGCCGACGGCTGGCTCGGCGTCGGCTGGCCGAAGGAGTACGGCGGGCGCGGCATGTCGCCCATGGACCAGTTCATCTTCTTCGACGAGGCCGCGCAGGCCGTCGTCCCGCTGCCGCTGATGGCGCTGAACACGGTCGGACCCACGCTGATGCGGTTCGGCACCGACGAGCAGAAGGCGTACTTCCTCCCCCGGATCCTCGCCGGGGAGATCGACTTCGCCATCGGATACAGCGAGCCCGACGCCGGCACCGACCTCGCCGCCCTCCGGTGCAAGGCCGTCCGCGAGGGCGACGAGGAGAGCGGCACCTACGTCGTCAACGGCCAGAAGATCTGGACCACCAACGGCGACACCGCCGACTGGGTCTGGCTCGCCGTCCGCACCGACCCGCAAGCCCCCGCGCACAAGGGCATCACCATGCTCCTGGTGCCGACCTCCGACCCCGGCTACTCCTGCACCCTCATCAACACCCTCGCCTCGCACGACACCACCGCCAGCTACTACGAGGACATCCGCGTCCCCGCGAGCCGCCGCGTCGGCCCGGAGAACAAGGGCTGGCGCCTGATCACCAACCAGCTCAACCACGAGCGCGTCACCCTCGCCGCGCACGGCACCATGGCCATCCGCGCCCTGCACGACGTCCAGCGCTGGGCCGCCGGGACCAAGCTCGCCGACGGCCGCCGCGTCATCGACCTGTCCTGGGTCCGAGGCCGCCTGGCCCGCACCCACGCCCGCCTCGACGCGATGAAGCTGCTCAACTGGCAGATGGTGAACGCCGTCCAGTCCGGCACCCTCACCCCGCAGGACGCCTCCGCCGTCAAGGTCTACGGCTCCGAGGCGCGCCGCGACGCGTACGCCTGGCTCATGGAGGTGGTCGGCGCGGCCGGCTCCCTCAAGGACGGCTCGGCGGGCGCGGTCCTGCACGGCGAACTCGAACGCGGCTACCGCAGCGCCGTCATCTTCACCTTCGGCGGCGGCAACAACGAGATCCAGCGCGAGATCATCTCCTGGATCGGCCTGGGCATGCCCCGAGTCCGCCGCTGACGCTTCGCGAGGTATGTCCCCGCGGCGCTCCGCGCCCCGTTCGGGTACCCGTTCCGCGAGTGGTGACTGCCGGGTACGGTTTGGCCATGGATGTTTCCGGAACAAGCGCTACCGATGAGAACACCAGGCGGGCGGTGGC
>NZ_JBHWBP010000564.1:0-3236 GCF_042735575.1 Streptomyces sp. NPDC059564
TCAGAGCCTCCCCCACCGCCGACGCACCGCCGAGAGCCGAGGAGACACCGGCACCCGCGGCGACGAGGCCGCCCGCGATCATGGTGACGGCAGCGGCCTTCTTGAAGTTCTTCACGTTCTCGTCCTCCAGTACGTCTGCCGCGACCAGCCGTCGCGGCACGTGATGGAGAACGGCTTCCCCGCCCGCCGGGATACGCCATGTGGGCGACATACACCCGACCGTATGAATCTCCGTTGAAGGGATTGTCGCCCCGGTCAGTCCGCGATTCCGTGCCTGACCGCCCACAACGCGGCCTGTGTCCGGTCGGAGAGGTCGAGCTTCATCAGGATGTTCGACACGTGCGTCTTGACGGTCTTCTCGGACAGGACGAGCGCGCGGGCGATCTCCCGGTTGGAGCGGCCGTCCGCGATGAGGCAGAGGACCTCGCGCTCCCGGTCGGTCAGGGCGCCCGGCCGGCCCGTCGAGCCGGGCCGGTCGTCCTGTGCGGCGAGCAGGGCCTCGGCGACCTCCGGCTGGAGCAGGACGTGCCCGGCGTGCACGGAGCGGATGGCCCCGGCGAGCGCGTCGGGGTCGATGTCCTTGTGTACGTATCCGGCCGCGCCGGCCCGCAGGGCGGGGACCACCGTCCGCTGTTCCGTGAAGCTGGTGACGACGAGGACCCGCGCGGGGTTCGCCAGCTCCCGCAGCCGCCGCAGTGCCTCGATGCCGTCGGTGCCCGGCATCTTGACGTCCATGAGGATCACGTCGGGCCGCAGCTCCTCGGCGCGGGCGAGGCCCTCCTGGCCGTCCGCGGCCTCGCCGACCACCTCGATGTCCTCCTGTACCTCCAGGAAGGTGCGCAGGCCGCGCCGGACCACCTGGTGGTCGTCGACCAGCAGGACGCGGATGCGGTGACGGCCGGGGGTGTCAGCCACCGGGGACCTCCATCTCGATCGTGGTGCCCTCGCCGGGCTCCGAGTGGACCTCCAGCCGGCCCCCGGCGCCGCTCGCGCGGTCCCGCATGGAGACCAGTCCGAGGTGGCGGCCGGCCGTGCGGACGGTGGACGGGGAGAAGCCCCGGCCGCCGTCGCGGACGCGCAGGACGGCGCCCCCGCCGGAGGTCCGGGCGAGGGTGACCTCGACCCGGTCGGCGCCGGAGTGGCGCAGGGCGTTGTGGAGGGCCTCCTGGGCGACGCGGAGCAGCGCCTCCTCCTGGGACGCGGGCAGGGCCCGTACGCCGTCACAGGTGAAGGTGACGGCGGCGGTGTGGGCGCGGTCCAGGACGCGGACGTGGTTGCGCAGGGTGGCGACGAGGCCGTCCTCGTCCAGCGCGGCGGGCCGCAGCTCGGTCACGGCGGCGCGCAGCTCGTCGGCGGCCTCCGCGGCCAGTACGGCGACCTGCTGGAGCTCGTCCTTGGCGCGGGCCGGGTCGCGGTCGACGAGGGCGGCGGCGGCCTGGGCGGTGAGGCGCAGGGAGAAGAGCTTCTGGCTGACGGCGTCGTGCAGCTCGTGGGCGAGCCGGGAGCGCTCCTCGGCGATGGTGAGCTCGCGGCTGCGCTCGTAGAGGTGGGCGTTGGTGAGGGCTATGGCGGCGTGCTGGGCGAGGAGGGAGAGGAGTTCCTCGTCCTCGTCGGTGAACCCGGCGGCGGCGCCGCCGCGCTTGTTCGCGAGGAAGAGGGCGCCGAGGGTCTCCTCGCCGTCCCGGATGGGCAGGCCGAGGAAGTCGGACATCTCGGGGTGGGCGGCGGGCCAGCCCCCGAAGCGCGGGTCCTTGCGTACGTCGGCCAGCCGCTCGGGGCCGTCCTGGTGGAGCATCGCGGCGAGGATGCCGTGCTGGCGGGGCAGGGGGCCGATGCGGCGCCACTGCTCCTCGCTGATGCCGTCGACGACGAACTGGGCGAAGCCGCCGTGGTCGTCCGGGACGCCGAGGGCCGCGTACTCGGCGTCGAGCAGTTCGCGGGCGGAGGCCACGATCGTGCGCAGGACGTCGCGGACCTCCAGGCGCCGGCTCATGGCGAGGAGCGCGCTGCTGACGGCCGCCAGCCCCGAACGGGGTCCCTTGTCCATGGGGTCACCGTACCGGCGGCTCTGACCTGCGGGATCGGGCTTCGGGCGTAGGTCCCGGGCCGGATGCCGTCCGCCCGGGGGCGGCAGGAGGGGGGCCGGTTCTCTGCCTTGGGGAGGAGGCCGGCGGGGGTCCGGCTCCTCCTTGAGGCGGAGATCGGTCACGCAGTGCGTTGCTGGTGCAACTGTGGGTGAGACCGTTACGTGGTCGATGTGAGCCCGGGCATAGGACGCACATCACTTACGAAGCGGCCTAGTGGACAGATAAAGACCCTGTCAGTGCGGGCGCGCCTAGTGCCGGGGATCGGATCGGGGCTCGGGCCGGGGGGCCTGATCCACTAAGCGGGATCGTACGTCACACCTTTGCCAGGGGTTTTTGCCACCGCTAAGAATGTCGACGTCGCACAGCGCCCCGCGGATCCCGGATCCACGCGGCGCTGTCCTGCGGCCACCCGCCCCCAGATCCCCCGGGGGTGCCCCCGTCGAAGAGGTTGCCCCGCCATGTCTGCTTCCAGCACTCCCGGTCACAGTCGTCTGACGAAGGCACACAAGCTGTCCATCGCCGGTGTCGCCACGCTCGGTGCCGCCGCCCTCGCCTTCTCCCTCGTCCCGGCCGACGCCGGTGACGGCGCCGCCCAGGCGCGGCCCGAGACGGTCGTGTCCGTGGCCCCCGTGGCGTGGACCCAGACGGTGAAGCAGCACCTCAACGCACAGACGGCCGTCGCCGACCAGAAGGCCAAGGACGCCGCGAAGGCGCTGGCCGAGGCCCAGGCGAAGAAGGACCGCGAGGCGAAGGCGGCGGCCAGCCGTTCCGCCGCCCGCACCCCCGTCTTCGCGAACAACCTGGACGGCTGGATCAAGGAAGCCCTCTTCATCATGAAGAAGGAGGGCATCCCGGGCACGTACGCCGGTATCCACAAGAACATCATGCGCGAGTCGAGCGGCAACCCCCGCGCGATCAACAACTGGGACATCAACGCCCAGAACGGCATCCCGTCGAAGGGCCTGCTCCAGGTCATCCAGCCGACCTTCGCCGCGTACCACGTCAAGGGCACGAAGTTCGACCTGTACGACCCGGTCGCGAACATCGTCGCCGCGTGCAACTACGCCGCCGACCGCTACGGCTCGATGGACAACGTGAACAGCGCCTACTGAGCGCCTGCCACGACGAAGACCCCATGCGCCTCAGGGC
>NZ_JBHWBP010000565.1:0-3230 GCF_042735575.1 Streptomyces sp. NPDC059564
GGGGGGTGGTGGGGGTTGGGGGGTGGTTGTCATGCATGACGTTCCTTGGGGTGGCGGGTTCAGACGGTGGGGGTGGTGCCGCCGTCGATGACGTGTTCGGCGCCGACGATGGCCGAGGCCCGGTCGGAGACGAGGAAGGCGACGAGCTCCGCGACTTCGTCGGGCCGGTTGGGGCGGCCGAGCGGGATGCCGCCCAGGGAGTCCATGAGGCGGCCCAGCGCCGCTTCCTGGGTGATGTCCGCTTCGTGCGCGATCCGGGCGACGAGATGGTCGGCGGCCGAGGTCTGGACGAAGCCGGGCGAGACGGTGTTGACGCGGACGCCGTGCGGGGCGACCTGGTTGGCCAGGCCCTTGCTGTAGGTCGTCAGGGCGGCTTTGGCCGCGGCGTAGGCCAGGGTGCCGTTCCACAGCGGCATGCGGCGCTGGATCGAGGTGACGTGCACGACGGCACCCTTGCCCGTGGCGATCATGTGCGGCAGGAGGGCGCGGTCCAGGCGGACGGCGGCCAGCAGGTTCGTGTTCAGCTCCCTGGCCCAGTCGTCCTCGCCGAGCGCCGCGAACCCTCCGGCCGGCGCCTGGGACCCGCCGAGGGTGTTGACCAGGATGTCGACCCCTCCCAGTCGGGCGTCCACCTCGGCAGCTACGTGGGCTGCGCCCTGGGCGGTGGACAGGTCGGCGGCGATGAAAGCCTTCTCCTCGACGCCGTCGGGGCGGCTTCGGGCGGTGACCAGCACGGTTGCACCGGCTTCGGCGAGACGTCGGGCGATGGCGGCCCCGGTGCCCTTGGTACCGCCGGTGACCAGGGCACGTCGACCTTCGAGGGATTCGCTGACGGATGTGCTCACGGGGTGCTCCGTTCCCGGGTGCGGGCGCGGAAAGCACCGCTCCCGTCATTACTGCTAAAATAGAAGCTACTAACTTCGACTTTAGCAGTAACTGAGGGGATGGTCGCCGTGGCAAGCCGGATCAGGCTGGAGGACCGGGAGTGCCCGCTGTCCACGACGGTGGAACACGTGGGCGAGTGGTGGACGCTGCTGATCCTCCACGACGCCTTCGACGGCTACACCCGCTTCGACCAGTTCCAGGAGAGCCTGCGCATCTCCTCCAGCATGCTCACCACCCGGCTGAAGACCCTCGTCGCGGACGGGCTCCTGGAGCGCCGGCCCTACCAGACCAACCCGGTACGCCACGAGTACGTCCTCACCGAACTCGGGCACTCCCTGCGACCGGTGATCGTCGCCCTGGCCGCCTGGGGCAACTCCCGCCTCACACCGGCCGAGCGCAGCATGATCCTCATCGACGCGCACAGCGGCGAGGAGGTCGAGCCCGTCGTCGTCGACGCCAAGACCGGCCGCCGACTCGACGACAGCAGCACCTACGTCTTCACCGCGGGCCCCGCAGCCAGCGACGCCATGCGCAACCGCTACACGACACGGCCGGCCATCCCCACGGAGGAGACCTAGGCTTCGCCGCCCGCTCCGCCGCACCCGCGCGGCCGAGTCGACCGTCGGGGTGACCCCGTACCCGTAGGCCGCCACGCCCGCGGCGGACTCGGCGGTCGGCGGCGGGGGATGCCGCTCTTGATCACGGGGACGTCGACCGTCGCTGCCGCGCGGTGATGGCGTGGTCCATCGACCGGCCGGCGCTCGCAGAAGCCGACATGCTCGCGGCCCGCCGACGCCCCGCTCACGGGCGAATCACGCTACGGACCGTGCGTCGCCAAGACGGTGGCCGGGCGGGCGGTGCGTGGAGGGAAGGCAAGCCCCGTCGGGGTGTTGAGGCCGGTGAAGTTCAGGGTGGTCTGCGTGCCGTCGGCGAGGCGGACGCGGAGGACGCGGTTGTTGAAGGCGTCGGCCACGAAGAGGTTGCCGCGCTGGTCGAGAGCGAGGCCGAGGGGGCTGCTCAGGCCGGTGACGGGCACGGTCGTCTGCGCGCCGGTGCCGGCAGCGATCTTCACCACCCGGTTGTTGCCGCTGTCGGAGACGTAGAGGTCTCCGGTGGTGCTCAGGGCCAGCCCGGTGGGCTGGGAGAGACCGGCGGTGGGCACGGTGATCTGGCCGCTGCCATCGGCGGGGACCTTCACGACGCGGTCGTTGACGAAGTCGGAGATGTAGCGGTCCCCGTCGGATTCCAGGGCCAGGCCCCAGGGGTGCAGCAGCCCGGAGGTGGGGACGGTGGTCTGGCCGCTGCCGTCGGCGGGCACCTTCACCACGCGGTCGTTGAAGCTGTCGGCGATGTAGAGACTGCCGGAGGCTTCGACGGCGAGGCCCAGCGGGCGCGAGAGGCCGTCGGTCGGGACTGTGGACTGCCCGCTCCCGTCCGGGGACGACCGCACCACCCGGTTGTTGCCGGTGTCGGATACGTAGAGGCGGCCCTCACGGTCCCAGGCCAGGCCCGTCGGACGTACCAGGCCGTCCAGGGAGAGGGTCGTCTGGTCGCCGCCGTCGGGCAGCGTGACCACGCGGTCGTTGCCGTAGTCGGACACGTACAGCGGCGGGCCGTTGTCCGGGCGTACGCCGTGGGGCTGGGCGGCGCCCACCGGTCCCGCGGGCAGCGCGCACAGGAGCAGAAGTCCCGCGAGGGCGGCGAGACGCCGGGTCAGCCGCCGCCGGGTCCGGCCGGAGGATGCCGGGGGCTCGTGTGCGTGCGACTCGGCCGTGATGCGATCCACGGTTCACCCACCTGTTCCGCAACGGCCGTTCGTATGCCGTCCCGGCCTGGTCACGCCGACCCTAGGCAGTGGCTGGGGGCCGGGCGGGAGCCACGCCACCGGCGGCCCCGCGGGCCACTCGAATGCCCTGCCGGTCGGCCGCCGGTCCCATGCAGCGGATCCTGGCTCCGGAGTCCCCATGCTCCGCGCACGACGATGCCGGGTCGATGGCACACCGGGCCAGGCGGATGCGGGCGTCGACGCGCGCACGTATCCACTTCGGATCCGGTGCGGACCGACCGGGCCGGGTCGCACGCAAGGGCCCGGCAGGGTGGCTGCTGCCGCGGCGCGCTTGGCCGGGAGCAGTTGCCGGCGGGTGGCGCCTTCCGAGACACGGTGCAGGTGGTAGCCGCCGGGCCTGCCCGCCTCGTCGGCGAGGTGCTTGGCTGCGCGTCCTCACCGGGAGGGCCGGTTCCTGGTGGGCTCGGCGGGCGGATACGCAAAAGCGCCCGGCCGGGGTGTTCCGGCCGGGCGTCTTCGTGCGTGCGTGCGTGTTTGTGCTGTGTCCGCTGGTGGCTCA
>NZ_JBHWBP010000566.1:0-3223 GCF_042735575.1 Streptomyces sp. NPDC059564
GGCCGGGGCCCTGGCCGAGATGCTGTCCCTGGAGTCTTCCCAGCGGGAGGCCTTCGACCTCCTGGCCGACGTCTCGGAGTACTTTCCGGTGGTCGGCCGCCCCGTCGCGCTCATGGTGACGGCGGTGGCGGCGGGCATCTGCGTCCAGTCCGGTCTGCCGGAACACCGGACCGGCCTGAACGCGCTGCTCGACCGTGCCCGACAGGCCGGCCACGCCCCGGAGGGCGACCGGCTCCGGCCTCCGGTGTCCGGAATTCGGGGCCGCCTGGAGGAGGCGCTGGACGCGCTGGTCACGGCGGTGGTCCGGCCTTCGGCCGGGACCGCCGCGTCGGCCGCGATGGAAGTGACGGCGAGCCCCGGCGGTCCGAAAGGTGCGCCGCCGGCCGGCCTGGACACCCTGGCCTGCCGGACGGCGGTCCACTTCGCGGCCCACCTCGCGGACGAGGCGGACGTGTGCCTGGGGCAGTTCCGTGAGACCGACGCCCAACTCGGTGACGCTCGTGCCTTCGGCATCCGCGGCTGGACGGTCTCCGCCCTGGTGGACACCCTCGTGGGCATCGGGTGGTTCACCGAGGCCGAGGCCCTGATCCGGGACGCCACGGCCGAGGCCACCGTGCTGCGCCTGCCGCGCCTCCAGGCGGATCTGGAGGCGCAGGCCCTGGCCCTGCAGGCATTGCGCGGCACCGTCCCGCCGGAGCCCCGGCTCACCCCCTCGGTCTGGCGCGCCGTCTGCCTGGACGAGAACCGGGCCACCCACGCCCGCCTGCTGCGCGCCAGGGGCCTCGCCGCCATCGCGCTGGGGGACTGGGACGGCGCCTGGCGCCACCTGCGCGCGCTGTTCACCGTCGACGGTTCGCCGCTGCACCCCCTCCTGTCGCCCCGGAGCATCGCCGAACTCGCGGTCGTGGCCCAGCGCACCGGCCGGTGCGACGAGGTCGTACCGGTTCTCGCCCGAGTCCGCGCGGAGCAGGGGGACCGCCCGAGCACCAGGATGACGCTGCTCCTGCACCATGCCGCCGCCCTGGTCGAACCGGATGAGAACGCCGAGCGGGACTTCCACCTCGCCCTGGTCAACCCCGAGGCCGACCGGTGGCCTTGGGAGCGTGCCCACGCCCGTCTCAACTACGGCATCCGGCTGCGGCGCTGCCGCCGGACGCGCGAGGCGCGCCAGCAGCTGACGACCGTACTCGAAACGGCCGAACGGCTGGGCGCGGGCGCCCTCGCCGCGGCCGCGGCCCGCGAGCTGCGCGCGAGCGGGGCGGCACCCACCCCCGACACCTCGGGCCTGCTGGAGCAGTTGACGGCACAGCAGCGGCAGATCGTCCAACTGGCCGCGCGCGGCCATTCGAACCGTGAGATCGGTGAACAGCTCTTCCTCTCGCCGCGCACCGTGGGCTCCCACTTGTACAACGCCTACCCGAAGCTCGGCATCAGCCGCCGCCAGCAACTGCGGGACCTCCTCCAGGACAGATGAGGCGGCGCCCGATGACCAGTCGACCGACTGATGCGTCGACCGGCACGGCCACCGCATGCTCGCAGCATGCCAACCGTGATCGGCTCCTTCGAGGAGAGCAGCTGTAGTCCGGCCTCCGGCGAGAGTCGGGCCCATGTGCTGAGCACACGCTCGGTTCCGCCGCGCGAGAGCCTGGAGTTCTGGCACGACGCCGTGCTCGCGACCCTGGTGGGGATGGACATCGCCACCGACGGACCCACCTATGACGCGGCCCTGCGCACCCACCACCTGGGGGACATCCAGATCACCACGGTGGAGTGCGACCCGGGTCGCGTCCACCGGTCGCCGCAGTTCATCGCCCGCGGTGACGGGCGGGACGTTTTCGTGGCGCTCCAGAGCAGCGGGCGCGCCCAGGTCGAACAGGACGGCCGCACCACCGAGTTGCGGGCCGGTGACATCGGGTTCTTCGAAACCGTCCGGCCCTTCCGTACGACGTTCCCGGAACGCTTCAAGCTGAAGATCTTCACGGTCCCGCGGAGCCTGCTCGGGCGGTCGGAGGCCGATCTGCGGCAGCTGACCGCGCGGGCCGTGCGCCCGAGCGGTGGTCTGCCCGCCCTGCTCGCCCCGTTGCTGGAACGGCTGGCGGACACGTCAGAGGCGTACGCGACGCCGGTGGCCGAGCGCATGGCCGAGGGGGTCCTCGACCTGATGGCGGCCACGGCGGCGGACCGGCTGGGCGAGGACACCGCCGTCCTGCCGGGTGCCGACCGGGTCCTGCTGCTGCGGATCAAGACCTTCATCCGTTGGCACCTGTCGGACTCCGCTCTGACCCCCCGGGCCGTCGCCCAGGCCCACGGCATCTCCGTGCGCTATCTGCACCGGCTGTTCGAGGCCGAGGGCACCACCGTGTGCCGGTGGATCCGCGAGCTGCGGCTGTACGAGTGCCGCAGGGAACTCGCCGCACGGCCACCGGGGTCGGTCAGCCTGGGCCAGGTCGCGCGACGCTGGGGCTTCACCAGTCCTGCACGGTTCAGCAGGGCCTTCCGCGGCTCCTTCGGCCTGTCTCCCACGGACTGGCTCGACCTGGAGCGCAAGGGCCGTGGGACGGGGGAAGCGCCGTGCTGACCGGATCGCTGACCACCCCCGGCCAAGGCGTGTCCTTCTCCACCCGGAGCCTCGCTCCCGGGGACCGAGCCGTCGCCTGGGAACACGTGCTGTCACAGGTCTTCGTGGGTCTTGAGGTCGCCGTCGAGGGCAGCCACCCGTGGACGGGCGAGCTGACCGCCGAGCGCCTGGGAGCGCTCCAGATCGCCACCGAGGAGTTCGGCCCGGGGACCATCCTGCGCAGCGCCCGCACGGTGGCCGCCGACCCCAGCACGCACATCCTTGTACGTCTGCAACTCGACGGCACCGCGGTGCTGTTCCAGGACGGCCGCACCGCCGAACTCCTACCCGGCCGACTGGCGTTCCACGACGCGCGCCGCCCGTACAAGATCGTGCTGCCCGCATGGCAGCGGGCCCGGGTGCTCATGCTGCCCCGAGCCCTGCTCCGGCTGGAGGAGAGGCAGCTGTCCGCCCTGACGGCCACCGTGGTGGACGACGCCGGAGAGGGAGCGGCGGCCCTGCTGCTGCCGCTGCTGCGCGGGCTCGTCGAAGAGGTCATGCGGACCCCCGCGAGCAGGCGCGGCGAACTCGCCCGCATCGCGGCGGAGATCCTGGGCACCCTGGCCCTGGAGCAGGTCGACAGCCGGTCCGCGCCCGCACTGTGGG
>NZ_JBHWBP010000567.1:0-3203 GCF_042735575.1 Streptomyces sp. NPDC059564
CTCCCGATGGAACCCTTCTCGCCGGACGGCCGCCCGGGGGACGGCCGCCCGGGGGACGGCCGCCCGGGGGACGGCCGCCCGGGGGACGGCCGCCCGGGGGACGGCCGCCCAGGAGACAGACGCCCTGCGGATGCCCGCCTGGCGGAGGGCCGCCCGACGGAGGCCCCTCAGGCAGAAGGCCGCTCAACAGAGGCCCGCTCGGTGGATGTTCCGCCCGGGGCGGGCCGCCCGGGGGGCGCGCTTCCGCTGGGAGGCGGCCCGGCCCATGTCGGCGCAGCGGAGGCCCCTTCGGCAGGGGGCCGTCCGGGGGACGCCCCTCGGGTGGGGGCTGGGCCGGCGGGTGCTCGCGCAGCGGAGGTCTATTCGGCAAGGGGCCGCCTGGGGGACGCTCCTCCGGTGGGGGCCGAGCCAGTGGGTGCTCGCGCAGCGGAGGCCACGTCGGCGGACGCCCGCCCGGCGGACGGGCTGCCAGTGGGAGCCGGACCGGTGGGTGCCCGTGTGGTGGAGGTCCCACCCGCAGAGGCTCGCTCGGTAGCGGCCCCTTCGGAGGGGGACGGCCCGGCGGAGGCCGCATCGGCGGAGGCCGGTCAGGCAGGGGCACGTTCGGCGGATGCCGTACGGGTGGAGGCCGGCCCGGGGGAGGACGTACGCGCGGAGCGGCCTTCGGAGGAGGCCGGACCGGCGGAAGTCCGTCCGGCGGAGGCCGAGCCGGCGGAGCACGACGCGGCGGAGGCCGACCCCGTGGAAGCCGGCTTCGTGGCGGCGCTGGCGGAGGCCGAGCCGGAGGAGCTCGTTCCGGCGGAGGGCGGCCCGGTGCGGGGCGGCCCGGGGGAGGGCAGGGCGGCCCGGGTGGTGCCGGTGGAGGCACGGCCGGCGTGGGTGCTCCCGGCGGAGCCGGCGCACGGCGTGCGGTACCGGGCCTTCGCCGTGCCGACCTCGCACGGCAGCGCCCGCGTCCACCTGGTCGAAGCCGACCTCCGCGGGCCCGGCCTGAGCGCCGACCTGCTGTACCCGGGCTCGGTCACCGACCGGGCCCCCGTCTCCCAGATGGCCCGCCGCCAGGGCGCCGTGGCCGCCGTCAACGGCGACTTCTTCCACATGATGGAGAACCAGCACTCCGGTGTCGCGGCCACCGGATCCGCCTCCGGCCCGCAGGTGATGCACGGCCGCCCGCTCAAGGCCGCCGTCCCCGAAGGGCAGCGCTTCGGCTGGAAACCGCTCCCCGGGGACAGCGCCCAGGACGTGGTCGGCGTCGGCACGGACGGCAAGGCGCGCAGCGGCCGCCTGAAGCTGTCGGGCCGCGTCGAGACCCGGACCGGCGGGTTCGCCCTCGGCGGGTACAACCAGTACGCCCTGCCGGTCGGTTCCGTCGGACTGTTCACCTCGCGGTGGGGCTCCGCGTCCCGCGCACGCGCGGTGTGCGGCAGCGACAAGCGCCGCTCCGGCCCCTGTGCCACCGAGGTCTACGAGGTGACCGTCCGCGGCGGCGAGGTCGTCTCCGGCTCCGCCACCCCCGGCAGCGGGGCCATCGACGCCGACACCCAGATCCTGCTGGGACGGGACGCGGGCGCGGGCGTCCTGCGGCGACTGGCCCAGGGGACGCGCGTACGGATCGACTACGCCCTGGGCGCCGGCTCGGAGGTGCCGTTCCGGTTCGCCCTGGGCGCCCACGCCGTGCTCCGCGGCCACCGGGTCCTGCCCGGCCTCGACGCGCGCACCGCGGAGCCCCGTACGGCCGTGGGCATCGCCGACGCCGGGGACACGCTGTTCCTGCTGGTCACCGACGGCCGGGAAGGCACTTCGACCGGCCTGACGGTGCGTGAACTCGCCACCGTGCTGCACTCGCTCGGCTGCGACGAAGGCCTGTACATGGACGGCGGTGCCTCCTCCACCCTCGCCACGCGCGACCCCGACACCGGGACGGTCGCCGTACGCAACCAGCTCCAGGACGGGCAGGAACGGCGCGTGCCCAACGGCATCGCGATCCTCGCCCCTCGGAGCGACGGCCCCGGCAAGGGCCCCGGCAAGGGCCCCGGGAAGGGCCCCCGGTGGGGCGGGGACGGAGCGCCGGTGCGAGACTGACCGGCTGTGAACGGTACGAACAGGGCAGGCGGGATCATGCGACGGGGACGAGGACACCGGATACCGGTGATGTGGGCCCTGGCGACGGCCACGGCCGCCGTCACGGCCACGGGATGCTCCCACCCCCTGGCGGACCTGGGCCCGTTGCCGCCGCGCTACACCGGCCCGGTGCTCTCCGCGGACACGGTGGTGGCGGACCTGACCGCGGCGCTGGCCGCGGAGGGGGTGACGGCGCGGCGGACGCCGCCCGACGTGAACGGGACCGAGTGTCACGAGAGCCTCAGCGCCGAACCCCTCGCGACCGTGGCGGACTCCGCGGTGCGGGCCGCGTTCGCCCGGGCCCGTTCCACCTACGGCTGGCAGGACGCGCGCAGTCCCCAGGAGGGGACCCTCAGCCTGAGCAAGGGCAACTGGACGGCGATGACCACTCCCAACGCCCCCGTGCGGGCGGACCAGACCACCGCGCAGGTCATGATCACCCTCGTCTGCGACGGCCGGCGCGCGACGCCCTCGCCCTCCGCGACCGCGCCCTGAACTCCTTGACGCGTCGCGGGGAGCCCTCCCGGGGCGGTCCGCGGCCACCGGCCGCCTACAGGTCTCCGTACCGCATGCGGCCCAGCGCCGTCATCGGCTGGTCGTGGGCGGCGATCGAGGCGGGCAGGGCGGTGGACCCGGTCAGGTAGCGGTCCACCGCGGAGGCCGCCGAGCGGCCCTCGGCGATGGCCCAGACCACCAGCGACTGCCCCCGCCCCGCGTCCCCGGCGACGAACACCCCCGGCGCCCGCCCGCCGGCCGCGGCGAAACCCGCGTCACGGGCGAAGGCCCCGCCCTCGTCGAGTTCGAGCCCCAGCTGCTCCCGCAGGCCGCCCGCCCGCTCGGGCCCGGAGAACCCCAGCGCCAGCAGGACCAGCCCGGCCGGGATCACCCGCTCGGAGCCCAGGAGGGGCCTGCGGCCCTCGGGCTCGACGGCCGTCAGCCGCAGCGCCCGTACCCGTCCGGCGGGATCCCCCTCGAAGTGCAGGGTGGCGCACGCGAAGAGCCGCGGGTCGGTGCCCGCCCGCCCGCGGGCCTCCTCGTGGGCGTGGGAGATCCGGTACACCTTCGGGTACACCGGCCAGGGC
>NZ_JBHWBP010000568.1:0-3195 GCF_042735575.1 Streptomyces sp. NPDC059564
AACGTGAGCGAGAAGACCGACGGTGCGAACCGCGATGCGACGACGAAACGATCAGCCCGGGAGCGGCTCCAGCAGGAGCGCGAGCGGCAGAAGACCCGGGACAAGCGCCGGCGGACCCTCGTCGTGTCGGCGGCGGTGGTCGGCGTGCTCGGCCTGGCGGCCGTCGTCGGCCTGATCGCCGCCAACGCCGGCTCCGGGTCCAAGTCCGACAAGGCGGGCCCGGTGGTCGCCCCGTCGGGAGCCACCGGCAAGGACGCGCTCGCCATCCAGAACGGCAAGGACGGGGCCAAGTCCCAGCTGACCATCTGGGAGGACTTCCGGTGCCCGGCCTGCAAGGCCTTCGAGACCAACTACCGGGACACCATCCACGACCTCGAGGCCAAGGGCCTGCTCAAGACCGATTACCACATCGTCACCCTGATCGACGGGAACATGGGCGGCAGCGGCTCGCTGAAGGCGGCCAACGCGGCCGCCTGCGCGCAGGACGCCGGCAAGTTCGCCGCGTACCACGACGTCCTCTTCCAGAACCAGCCCGAGGAGACCGACGACGCCTACGGGAAGAACGCCAAGCTGCTGGAGCTGGCCGGCAAGGTGGACGGGCTGGACACCCCCGCCTTCCGTTCCTGCGTGGAGGACGGCACGCACAACAGCTGGGTCGCCAAGTCCCACGGGGCGTTCGCGGCGGGCAAGTTCCGCGGCACCCCGACCATCCTGCTCGACGGCAAGGACATCTTCTCGGACCAGGCCGATCCGCTGACCCCGCAGAAGCTGAAGGCGAAGGTGGAGGCCGCCGCGGGCGGGGGCGCGGTGTCCCCGTCGGCGTCCGCTTCGGCGTCCGGATCGGGGTCGACGTCGTCTTCGGGCTCGGTCAAGGGCTCCGGGAAGGCGTCGCCCGGGCCGTCCGGCTCGGCGAAGGCCCTGTCCAGGGGGGCCGCGCAGGACTGAGCGGCGCTCGGCGCCATGTGTGGTTTTGGTTTCAGCTTGCCGGGCGGGTTGCGGTCCGTACCGCCCGGCAGGGTAGCGTCAGGTCTGCCATGACCCTTGCCTATATCCCCAGTCCGTCGACCGGCGTGATCCATCTCGGACCGATCCCGCTCCGCGGCTACGCGTTCTGCATCATCATCGGCGTCTTCGTCGCCGTCTGGCTCGGCAACAAGCGGTGGATCGCGCGCGGCGGAAAGCCGGGCACGGTCGCGGACATCGCCGTGTGGGCGGTGCCGTTCGGGCTCGTCGGCGGCCGCCTCTACCACGTGATCACCGACTACCAGCTGTACTTCGGCGAAGGCCGCAACTGGGTCGACGCCTTCAAGATCTGGGAAGGCGGCCTCGGCATCTGGGGCGCGATCGCGCTCGGCGCGGTCGGTGCCTGGATCGGCTGCCGGCTGCGCGGCATCCCGCTGCCGGCCTGGGCCGACGCCCTGGCACCCGGCATCGCCATCGCCCAGGCCTTCGGCCGCTGGGGCAACTGGTTCAACCAGGAGCTGTACGGCCGAGCCACCGACCTGCCGTGGGCGCTGAAGATCAGCGAGGCGCCCAACCGGGTCGCCGGGACCTACCACCCGACCTTCCTCTACGAGTCGCTGTGGTGCCTCGGCGTCGCCGCGCTGGTGATCTGGGCCGACCGCCGCTTCAAGCTCGGGCACGGGCGGGCCTTCGCGCTGTACGTGGCCGCGTACTGCCTGGGGCGCGGCTGGATCGAGTACATGCGGGTCGACGAGGCACACCACATCCTCGGCGTGCGCCTCAACGTGTGGACCGCGATCGTGGTCTTCATCCTCGCGGTGGTCTACTTCGTGCTCTCGGCGAAGCTGCGGCCGGGCCGCGAGGAGGTCGTCGAGCCCGAGACCTCCGGTGGTCCGGGCGAGGTGGCCGCCGCCGGCGAGCCCAAGGCGGTCGAAGCCGACGCGAAGACCGACCTCACCAAGGCCGGGGCCGCGGGGGCGAAGGACTCCGCGGGCGGTGAGGTCGCCGCGAAGGCGGACCTGAGCAAGGCCGCCGACGGCGCCGCCAACGGGGCCGACAAGAGCTGACCGGATCCACAGGAGGGGGCGTCGCGCGAGCCGCGGCGCCCCCTCCGGCGTACCCGGACGCGGGCCGCGTCGGGGATCGGCGCCGGGCCCGGGCCGGGTCGGTGGCGTCGGAGCGGGCTCGCGTGGTGCGCCGGGGGCCCGGGGCAGGGCGGCGGCGTCAGAGGGGGCTGGTGCGGCGGGAGAGGGTGAGGGTGCGGTGGGCCGCCGCCACCACCGCCGGGTCCACGAAGCGGCCGTCGGGCAGGGCCAGGGCTCCCGGGGTGGCGCGGGCGGCGGTGACGATCTCCTCGGCGGCGGTGACCTCCTCGGGCCGGGGGAGGTAGGCCTCCTCGATCACCGGGAGCTGGCGGGGGTGGATCGCGGCCCGGCCGAGGAACCCGAGCGCGCGGCCCCGGGCGCAGGAGGCGGCCAGCGCCTCCAGGTCCCGGATGTCCGGGAACACCGACTGCGCCGGCGGCGCGAGCCCGGCGGCCCGGGCGGCGACCACCACCCGGGAGCGCGGCCAGTCCAGCCCGGCCTCGGCGCTGACCCCCAGATCGGCGCGGAGATCCGCCTCGCCCAGGGTCAGCCCGTGCAGGGAGGGGTGCGCGCGGGCGATCTCGTACGCCCGCTCCACAGCCAGCGCGGACTCCAGCAGGGCGTACAGGGCCACCCCGCCGGCCCGGTCGGCGACCCGGCCGATCTGTTCCGGGGCGTCGATCTTCGGCAGCCGCAGTCCGGCGAGCCCGCGCAGCCGGGCCAGCGCGGTGAGGTCGGCGCCCGCCCAGGGGGAACCGAGCGCGTTGACGCGTACGTGGACGGGGACCGGGGGCCGCTCGGTGAGGAGCTCGGCGGTCGCCGCGCGGGCGTACTCCTTGCGGGAGACCGACACCGAGTCCTCCAGGTCCACGATGACGGCGTCCGCCCCGCACCGCAGGGCCTTGGCCACCACCTCGGGGCGGTCCCCGGGGGCGTAGAGCCAGGTCAGGATCACAGGGCACGCTCCGTTCGGAGGGCGGCGATCTCGGCCCCGGTCAGGCCGAGTTCGGTGAGGACGGCGTCGGTGTCCGCGCCGTGCGGGCGGCCCGCCCAGCGGATCCCGCCGGGGGTCTCGGACAGCCGGAAGAGGACGTTCTGCATCCGGATCGGTCCGAGTTCGGGGTCCTCGACCTCGGTCACCGTGTCC
>NZ_JBHWBP010000569.1:0-3190 GCF_042735575.1 Streptomyces sp. NPDC059564
GCCCACTCCTTCTCGCCTTCCTTCGAACAGGTCGAGGTCCAGACGGGCCCGATCACGGCCGGGACGGCGGCGGCGTTCGCGCAGGTGGCCGCGAAGGCGGCGTGGCCACCGTTGAAGTACTCGCTCTCGACTCCGTCGTTGGCGAGGGCGGCACCGGCGCCGCCCAGCAGGATGCCCGCGGCCAGGACAGAGGCGGTCAGGGCAGAGCGCATACGCATGACTACTCCCATGGATTTCGGATGACGCGCCATGAAGGGTGCGCGTCGGCCGGTTAAACGTCACGAAAGGTCACGAGAAACGGTGATTCACTCCAATGCCGGACATCGAGGACCGGGAGAAGGCGCTGCCGCGCGAGCCCAATCGGAATCACCACTTCGGGCGGCGGCCGGCGGGGGCCGGTTTTGTATCGGGTGGGTATCGGGGAGCGCTGGGTTGTGCATCGAATCGATGTGTCGGCCCCGGCTGAGGGGGCCGGGCTGCCGCGGACCCCGATGGTTGTCCGAGTGGTGTCACCCGGCCTGACCTGGGCGGAGGTCGAGGAGGAAGGCCGTGGCGCGTGCGACGCGTGTCCCCCGTGCGACGCGGTCGCCACGTCCGATGTCTGTCATATCGTTCCTTTCGGGTCGCCGTCCGTGCCCCAGGAACGTCCGAAGAACAGGAACCACCTGCCCGTGTCCTCGTCCGCCCCGGCTCCGCCCCCTCCGCGCCCCGTTCGCGTGCTGCTGGTGGAGGACGACGACCTCATGCGGCGGTCCTTCACCGTCGCCCTCGAACGCTACGGCTACCGGATGCGGACCGCGGCCGACGGGCTGACCGGGCTGGAGCTCTTCCGCGACGAGGCCTTCGACCTGCTCATCCTGGACGTGATGCTGCCCGGTCTGGACGGGATCGGCCTGTGCCGCAGGGTCCGCGAGACCAGCCTGGTGCCCGTTCTGATGATGTCCGCCCGCGGCGACGGGCTCGACGTCGTCGCCGGTCTGGAAGCCGGTGCCGACGACTACGTGGTCAAGCCCGTGGACACGTACGTCCTCGTGGCCCGCATCCGTTCGCTGCTGCGCCGGGCGACCTACGCGCCCGCCCCGGCATCGTGCTCGACCGCCACACCCTCCTGCGCGAGGTCTGGGACTACGGCTGGGACGGCGACAGCCGGGTCGTGGACCTGTGCGTGCAACGGCTGCGCGGCAAGCTGGGCCGGGACCGCATCGAGACCGTCCGCGGCTTCGGCTACAAGTTCAGGCGCTGAGAGCGGTGCGCCTTTTCCACCGGCCGCCGCGTCCGGCGCGCGTGCCCCTGCGCTGGAAGATCGCCGCGCTGGCCGCGGCCACGGCTGCCCTGGTCGTGGCGGCGGTCGGCGTACTCGTCCACGTATGGACCGCGCAGGACATCCGGAGCCGGGCCGAAGCACAGGCCTTCAACGGCGTGTACTCGGCCATGGACGTCCACCGGCGCACCGGAACCCTGGCGGACGGTGCCGAGATCGATCCCGCGGCGCTGCCCGCCCCACTGCGGAACCCGGCCGACGGCAGCCGGCACACGGCCTACGACGGGCACGTCGACGGCAACGTGGGGCCCAGCTTCTGGGCCGCCCAGCGCGTCGGCGGCCCGGGCAGTGCGGTGCTCGCCGTACGGGTCAACATGAGCTCGGAGCTCCACGAGCTGCGCCGGCTCGACGTGACCATGGCGGTGGCCTCGCTGATCACCCTCGCGGCGGTCACCCCCCTCGCCGTCTTCGGAGCCGGACTGCTCGCCCGCCGCCTGCGGCGGGTCTCCGAGACCGCGGGCCGGATCTCCGCCGGGGACCTCGACGCCCGGACCGGCCCCACCAAGGGCCGCGACGAGGTGTCCGACATCGCCGCCACCGTCGACCTCATGGCCGACAGCCTCGGCCGACGGCTGCGCACCGAGCGCCAGTTCACCGCCGACGTGGCCCACGAACTGCGCACCCCCGTCGGCGGACTGCTGGCCGCCGCCGACCTGCTGCCGCCGGGGGAGACGGAGGACCTGCTCCGGGCCCGGGTACGCGACCTGCGCGGACTGGTCGAGGACCTGCTGGAGATCTCCCGGCTCGACGCCGGCGCCGAACAGCCGGTACGCCACCACGTCCCGCTCGGCGCGGTCGTCGCCGAGGCCGTGACGCGCACCGGCTTCGACGCGCAGGTCACGGTCGCCGCCGCCGCCGCCGACGTACGAGCGGCGGCGACCGTGGAGACCGACCCGCGCCGCCTCGAACGGATCGTCGGCAACCTCGTCGTCAACGCCCACCGGCACGGAGACGCCCCGGTGGAGGTCACCGTCGAAGGCCGCACCGTCGTCGTACGGGACCACGGGCCCGGATTCCCCCGGGACCTGCTCCTCAACGGCCCGCGCCGCTTCCACACGGGCGCGGCGGAACGCGGCTCGGGCCACGGCCTGGGCCTGACCATCGCCCTGGGCCAGGCCCGGCTCCTCGGCGCCGAGCTGCGCCTGGACAACGCCCCGGACGGCGGCGCGGTCGCCACCCTGCGCCTTCCGGCCTGACGGCCCGCGACCCCTCCCGCCCCTACACGACCGGTACACAGTGGAGCGGACGCCGATACACGGCGGACCAGGCCCCGATACGTTCCCCGGACACCCTTCGAAGTGCACCTTCGCGCACCAGAAGAGGAGTCCCCGTGACCGCCGACCCCCCGGCCCCGTACGCACCGCACCCGGCGAACCCGACGCACCCGACCACCGCGACCGCGGCCGCCGCCACCACCGGACTGTCCAAGGTCTACGGCAGTGGCGACACCCGCGTCGTCGCCCTCGACCGGGTCAGCATCGCCTTCCGCGAGGGCGAGTTCACCGCGATCATGGGCCCCTCCGGCTGCGGCAAGTCCACCCTGATGCACTGCGCCGCCGGGCTCGACTCGTTCAGCTCCGGCTCCGTCCGCATCGGCACCACGGAACTGAGCACCCTGGGCGACCGGCAGCTCACCGAGCTGCGCCGCGACCGGGTCGGCTTCATCTTCCAGGCCTTCAACCTGCTGCCGACACTGACCGCGCTGGAGAACATCACCCTGCCACTGACCATCTCCGGGCGCCGGCCCGACCCGCAGTGGCTGGACCGCGTGGTCTCCATGCTCGGGCTCTCCCAGCGCCTCGGCCACCGGCCCGGACAGCTGTCCGGCGGGCAGCAGCAGCGCGTCGCCGTGGCCAGGGCCCTGGTCTC
>NZ_JBHWBP010000570.1:0-3182 GCF_042735575.1 Streptomyces sp. NPDC059564
GGGACGGCTGGTGGGGCAGCCGCTGGACCCGTCCGCCGCCTCCTTCCACGCGGGCGTGGCCGGCCTGGCCGCCGCGCTCACCGCGGCCGCGCTGGCGGAGACGGTCCGGCGGCTGGTCGTACGCCGGCTCATGCATCGGCGGTACATACGTCTGGACCGCGCGTGGGCCGCGGCCGGACCCGACTGGGGCCGGGCGGGCGCGGGCAGCTGACCTGGCAACTCACCGGCCCCGCGCGCGCTACGGTGGAGCCGGAGGCCGGTCGGGTCGCTCCAGCCGCTCTGAACGGCTTCAGTCGCTCCGGCCGCTTCGACAACGCGAGTACGAGGGTGGGGGCACGACAGCGCCATGGCTCAGGGCACGGTCCAGGTGACGCACGGCGGGGCCTCGCGGTGGCGGCGGCGTTCCGGTGAGTATCCGACGCTGAGCGCCGCGCTCGCCGTCGCGGGTGACGGCGACGTGCTGTCCATCGCCCCCGGGACGTACCGGGAGAACCTGGTCCTGCGTCATGCCGTCACCCTGCGCGGGCCGGAGGGGGCGGTCGCCGGGTCGGTGCGGATCGCCCCGCTCGACGGGGTCGCGCTGACGGTGCGCGCCTCGGCCGTGGTCCAGGACCTCTACCTGGAGGGCGCGGACCGGGCGGCGCCCGCGCTGCTCGTCGAGGACGGCTGTCCGGAGCTCAGCGACCTGCGCGTGCACACCCGTTCCGCGGCCGGCATCGAGGTGCGCGGCGGGGCCCGGCCGCTGGTGCGCCGGTGCACGGTGGAGAACCCGGCCGGGGTCGGGATCTCCGTCCTGGACGGCGGCGGCGGGGTGTTCGAGGAGTGCGAGGTGGTGGCCGCCGGGCAGGCCGGCGTCTCGGTCCGCGGCGGGCACCCCCGGCTGGAGCGCTGCCGGATCCACCACGCCACGGGCGCGGGCATCGCGGTGACCGGCGAGGGCTCGGGCCTGGAAGCGCTGGGCTGCGAGGTCTACGAGATCAAGGGCACCGGCGTGCAGATCGCGGCGCGCGCCGCGGCCCGCCTCACCGACTGCTCGGTGCACCGCACCTCGGCCGACGGGGTCACCCTCGACACCGACGCCGTGCTCACCCTCGCGGGCTGCGACATCCACGACATCCCGGAGAACGCGGTCGACCTGCGGTCCCGTTCGGTGCTGACCCTCAGCCGGACCACGGTCCGCCGGTTCGGGCGCAACGGGCTGTCGGTGTGGGATCCGGGGACGCGGGTCGATGCCGAGTCCTGCGAGATCCACGACAGTACGGGTGACTACCCGGCGGTGTGGATCAGCGACGGGGCCACCGCCTCCCTGGATTCCTGCCGGGTGCACGACGTGCCGGACGCGCTGTTCGTGCTGGACCGGGGTTCGCGCGTCGATGTCGTCGACAGCGACCTCTCGCAGGTCCGCAACACGGCCGTCTCGGTCAGCGACGGCGCGAGCGCGCAGCTCGACGACTGCCGCATCCGGGAGGCGGGCACGGGGGCGTGGTTCCGCGACCACGGCAGCGGCGGCACCCTCGCCAACTGCACGGTCGACGGGGTGCAGACGGGTGTGATCGTCACCAAGGGCGCCGACCCGGTGCTGGAGCGGTGCACGGTCAGTTCCCCCGCCGAGGCCGGTTTCTACGTGTCGGCGGGTGGCCGCGGCACCTTCACGGCCTGCCGGGTGACCGGCAGCTCCGGGTTCGGCTTCCACGTCATCGACGGCTGCCGGACCACCCTGACCGGCTGCCACACCGAGCGCTGCGCGCGCGGGGGCTACGAGTTCGCGGAGGACGGCCCGCTCGCCGAGGGGTGCACCAGCGACGAGACCGGGACCCGCCTCGCCGCGCAGGCGGCGGCGGGCGGCGGCGCGCTCGCCGGGGCGCATCCGGGGATCCGTACGGTCACGGCCTCGCAGGGCCTCGCGGGCGGCGCGGGCGGTCCGGCCGAGGTGCCCGGGCAGCGGCCCGCGGACCTGGCGGACCCGCGGGCACCGGGCGGTGCCGGCGCGGCCCCCGGGGCGGGCGCGGCCCGTGGTTCGGGGGAGGTGCTGGGGCAGCTGGACGCGCTGGTGGGCCTGGACAGCGTCAAACGCGAGGTGCGTGCCCTCACCGACATGATCGAGGTCGGGCGCAGACGGCAGCAGGCGGGCCTGAAGGCCGCCTCGGTGCGCCGGCACCTGGTCTTCACGGGCTCCCCCGGCACCGGCAAGACCACGGTCGCCCGCCTGTACGGGGAGATCCTGGCCTCCCTCGGGGTGCTGGAGCGCGGCCACCTGGTGGAGGTGTCCCGGGTGGACCTGGTCGGCGAGCACATCGGTTCGACCGCGATCCGTACGCAGGAGGCCTTCGAACGGGCGCGCGGCGGGGTGCTGTTCATCGACGAGGCGTACGCGCTGGCGCCGGAGGACTCGGGCCGGGACTTCGGGCGCGAGGCGATCGACACCCTGGTGAAGCTGATGGAGGACCACCGGGACGCGGTGGTGGTGATCGTCGCCGGGTACACGGAGGAGATGGACCGCTTCCTGACCGTCAACCCGGGGGTGGCGTCGCGGTTCTCCCGCACCATCACCTTCGGCGACTACGGTCCGCAGGAGCTGCTGCGGATCGTGGAGCAGCAGGCGGAGGAGCACGAGTACCGGCTGGGCGAGGGAACCGGGGAGGCGCTGCTGGTGTACTTCACGGAGCTGCCCAAGGGCCCGGCCTTCGGCAACGGCCGTACCGCGCGCCAGACCTTCGAGTCGATGGTGGAACGGCACGCGGGGCGGGTCGCGCAGCTGGCCGAGCCGAGTACGGACGAACTCACCCTGCTGTTCCCTGCGGATCTGCCGGCCCTGTCCGCGCCGCGCTGATCCGCTGCCCGGGGACGTCCCGTGGGTCGTGTACGTCGCCGCGCGCGGCGGCGGCCAGTCGTGCGAGGAGTGCGTCGCGTTCGGCGTTGAAGGCCGGATCGGCCTGGTAGTCGCCGTGGCGGAGGATCGGCGCGGGCAGCGGGTACCGGGGGCTGCGCCCGTAGCCGAGCGGATCGCGCAGGGGGCCCCGGTCCACGGGTTCCCCGTCGGCCCCGACCGTGTCGACGGGGCCGCCGATGGGGTCGGTGGCCCGCCAGAGGTTGCGCCAGCAGTCGAGGTCGCGGTGCAGGGCGGCGAGGGCGCCGGTGCCGAGCAGCAGGGTGATCCCGGAGACGGCCCCCACGAACACAGG
>NZ_JBHWBP010000571.1:0-3137 GCF_042735575.1 Streptomyces sp. NPDC059564
CCGACCACGCCGGACCCTTCGCCGGTCAGGGCCTCCTGGACGTCATGGTCAACCTCCAGGCCCTCAACGGGGCGGCGGCCCTGACCGCGTTACTCCTGGCGGCCCTCGTCACCGAGCAGAACAACGTCCGCCTCCGGATCGAGGAGGTCTGCGCGGACCTGGCGGAGGTGGTGGCGCACCTCGCCCCCGGGAAACCGGCGGATTAACCCGCCCGGCGGCCCGCTCGCGGGCCCGGGCGGTCCCGGCGGCCGCCGGCCCATAACCTGGAACGGTGACGAACGTGAGCGCGGTGGGTGCGGGCCGGGGCGGCCGGTTGCTGTACGGGTGCATGGGGCTGGGCGGGAGCTGGGGACCGGATCCGTACGGGCCGGCCGACATCGATGCCGCCGAGGCGGCCATCCACGCCGCCCTCGACATCGGGATCACCGTCTTCGACCACGCCGACATCTACCGGTACGGCAAGGCCGAGGCCGTCTTCGGCGAGGTCCTCGCCCGGACGCCGGGCCTGCGCGAACGCGTCGTCCTGCAGACCAAGTGCGGCATCCGCCTGGCCGACGGGGACCGCCCCGGGATGTACGACCTGCGCGCCGGGAGCATCACGCGCCAGGTGGAGCAGAGCCTGACCCGGCTGCGCACCGACGCCCTCGACGTCCTGCTGCTGCACCGCCCCGACCCCCTGGCGGACCCGGACGAGATCGCCTCCGCGCTGATGTCCCTCGACCGGCAGGGCCTCGTACGCGGCTTCGGGGTCTCCAACATGGGCGCCGCTCAGATCGCCCGCCTCCAGGCCCGCCTCGACCTGCCCCTCGTCGCCAACCAGCTGGAGATGAGCCTGCGCAGCCGTGCCTGGGTCGAGGCCGGTGTCCTGCTCAACACCCCGGAGGGTGCCGGGAACGGCTTCCCCTTCGGGACGCTGGAGCACTGCCTGGACCACGGCATCCGGCTCCAGGCCTGGGGCGCCCTCGCGCAGGGCCGGTACACGGGCCGCCAGCAGACCCCCGCCGAGCACGCGACCGCCGAGCTGCTGGCCGACCTCGCCCGCCGCAAGGACACCACCCCGGAGTCGGTCCTGCTGTGGTGGCTGACGCGCCACCCCGCCGGCATCGCCCCGGTCATCGGCACGGCCCGCCCCGCGCGCATCCGCGCCTGCCGCGACGCCTCGCTGCGCGCACCCGACCTCACGCACGAGGAGTGGTACGCCCTGTGGACCACGGCCCGCGGCCTCCCGCTGCCCTGAGGCGGCCGGCGGCGGTCAGAGGCCCGGCAGGCCGCTGCTGAGCCGCTTCCACAGGGAACGGGTGGCTCCGAAGCCGCTCTCGTGCTCCCAGACGTGCGTGCAGCCCGGGCACTGGAGGTGGAGCAGGCTGCCGGTGTTGGAGAGCATGTAGCGCCAGTGCGTCGAGCACGTACGGCGCTCCTCGCACGGCCCGCACCCGCGGGCGTCGTCACAGTTGGGGCAGGCCACCCAGGCGCGCCGGCCCATGTCGGCCTGCGGGTCAAGCGGCAGCACGGCCGCTCCCGCGCGCGGGCAGCACACCGGCCGCGACCAGTTCGTCGTACACGCGCTGCTGCTCCGCGTCGAGCCCGGAGTACAGCAGGTCGTACGCCGCCTCCTCGCCGCGCAGTACCTCGATGGGGTCCCAGTCGGGGCCGAGGGCTGCCATCACCTGGGCGCGCCGGAGCACCTCCTGGGAGGTGAGGTCGACGTCGAAGTCCACGGTGGCAGGTGTGGGGTCGTGGGGGGTCATACCATCGAACTTAGGTAACCCTTCTTTGCTGGGTCAAGTGAGGGTGGTCGGAGTCACAGCAGGTCGCGGGCCCGGTGTGGGCGTGGGCGGCCACCCTCACATGCGGCGCCGAGACTACTGTGGTGAATACACGCATCGGCGTAGGATTTCGCAACACATTCGATTCAGGGGGAATGGAATGGCGCTTCGGCCTGCCATGATCGATCTGTTGGAACTCAGTCCGGACTTCGTCCGCGACCCGTATCCGGTCTACGCGCGGCTGCGCGCGCGGGGACCCGTCCACCACGTCCGCACACCCGACGGCGAAGAGCTGTGGCTGGTCGTCGGGCACGAGGCCTGCCGCACCGCGTTCACCGACCCGCGGCTGAGCCGCGACTGGCGCCGCTCCGGCGACATCGGCCAGATCATCAACGCCGACCGGGACCACCCGGTGCTCGCCCACATGCTGATGTCCGACCCGCCGGACCACACCCGCCTGCGCCGCCTGGTGGCGCGGGAGTTCACGCCGCGGCGCATCGAATCGCTGGCGCCGCGCATCCAGCAGATCACCGACGAACTGCTGGACGCCATGGAGGCGAACCCGCGGCGCCGCGCCGACCTGGTGAACGACTTCGCCTTCCCGCTGCCCATGACCGTCATCTGCGAACTGCTGGGCGTGCCCGAGCTGGACCGCGAGGCGTTCCGCGGCTGGTCCAACGAGATCGTCGCCCGCAGCAGCCCGGAAGCCGAGGCCGCCGTGTACGCGGAGGTGCCCCGCTACCTGACGGAGCTCATCGACGCCAAGCGCGCCGCCCCCGGCGACGACCTGCTCAGCGCCATGATCCACGCCGTGGACGAGGGCGGCGACCGGCTCTCGCCCGACGAGCTGATCGGCATGAGCCTCCTGATCCTCATCGCCGGACACGAGACCACCGTCAACATGATCGGCAACGGGATGCGCGCGCTGTTCGCGCACCCCGAGCAGCTCGCCGACCTGCGGGCCGACCCCGGCCTGCTGGACGGTGCGCTCGAGGAGATGCTCCGCTACGACGGCCCGGTCGAGACCTGCACCGAGCGACTCGCCCTGGAGGACGTCGAGATGGGCGGGGTGGTGATCCCGGCCGGCTCCACCGTCCTGATCACCATGGCCGACGCCGACCGCGACCCGGCGCGCTTCGAGGAGCCGGACCGCTTCGACATCCGCCGGGACGCCCGCGGCCACATCGCGTTCGGGCACGGCCTGCACTACTGCCTCGGCGCGCCGCTCGCCCGCATGGAGGGCCGCATCGCCCTGCGCTCGCTGCTGGAACGCTTCCCCGACCTCGACGGCGACGCCGACGAGGCGAAGCTCGTGTGGGTGCGGGGCATGCTCATCAGGGGTGTACGGGAGCTGCCCGTACGGTGGTGAAC